>CAMWVK010000069.1 GCA_947177675.1 uncultured Mucispirillum sp. | reverse complement strand
GCCCTATAAGAGAATCTTTTTTCTTTAATACAGAATTATCAATAAGTTTTTTTAATTTCTTTTTACCAAAATCAAATTTCATTAAATAATATATCCACCACTTTGCTCTAATATGTCAGCATATTTTAATGTACCTGTTTTAAGACTAGTAAACGGTTTATCATATCCTGCATTACGAAGTTTTGTAATGTCGCTTTCTGTAAATGTTTGATATTTGCCTTTTAAGCTGTCAGGAAATGGTATATATTCAACTTTTGCATCTGTATATTTTTCTTTTAAAGCATTAGATATTTCACAAAAGCTTTCTGCATGACCTGTTCCACAGTTAAATATGCCTGATTTATCTGGATTATCAAAGAAAAACATATTAACTGACACAACATCATCTACATATATAAAATCTCTTCTGAAATTTTCACTGCCTTCAAAAAGTTTCATAGGCTCATTATTTTTAATTTGATTAAACATATGGAAAGCAACTGATGCCATTTTACCTTTATGATTTTCCTGCGGACCGTAGACATTAAAATATCTAAGTCCTACAACCTGACTTGAAACATCTGCAAAATGCTGGTTTAAGTATCTGTCAAACTGATATTTACTAAAAGCATATACATTTAGTGGATATTCGCATTCTTCTTTTTCAATAAATCCTTTATCACCATTACCATATACAGATGCACTTGATGCATAAAAAAGACGCACATTATGCTGCTGGCATACATTAAAAGTATCTTTTGAGCATTCATAGTTATTTTTCATCATATATTTACCATCTGTTTCCATAGTATTAGATGATGCTCCTTGATGAAAAACTGCTTTCACATCATTCTTTGCAATAAATTCTGCTATATTAAAATCAGTTTTATCTATATAATCATAAAATTTTATTTTATTTAAATTTTTATGTTTAGATGCATTGAATAAATTATCAACAATTATTATTTTATCAATACCTCTGTCATTTAAGCCTTTAACAATATTTGAACCTATAAATCCAGCTCCACCAGTTACTATTACCATATTAATGCTCCTATTTTAATTTATTAATAGTTGATGTTGTAGAATATCCTTCAACAAAATCTATAATTTCAACTCTGCCTGCATATTCTTTACCAACAACATCTTCTGCTTTATAATCGCCGCCTTTAACTAATATATCAGGCATAACATTTTTTATTAAATTAATTGGTGTATCTTCTTCAAAAATAACAATATAATCAATACACTCTAATGCTTCTAAAACTACTGCCCTGTCCTGCTCATTATTTACTGGTCTTTCAGGACCTTTTAATCTTCTAACAGAATCATCACTGTTTAATCCTAAAACAAGTATATCACCTAATGATTTAGCATATTTTAAATAAGTGATATGCCCTCTGTGCAGAATATCAAAACAGCCGTTTGTGAAAACTATTTTTTTACAAAATGATTTTTCTCTTTTAATAATATCTGCAATATGGTTATAAGAAACAACTTTTGAGCTTCTAAATCCACTTAATGAATAATGAAGTTCTGATAAAGTGATAGGTGCAGTTCCAAGTTTTCCAACAACAACACCTGCTGCTGCATTTGCAAGATATACAGCATCATCAATATTTAAATTTAAGCCTAAAAATACAGCAATACTAGATATAACAGTATCACCAGCACCAGAAACATCAAAAACTTCCATTGCTTGAGTTGGAATAGTTTTTATATGGTCTTTGCCTATTATTGTAATACCTTTTTCACTTCTTGTAACAATAAGGTATGTAAGATTATATTTTTCTCTAATAATTGAGCCGTATTTTATAACAGGCTCATCTTCATTTTCTATTTCACACCCGCATACTTCACTTAATTCTTTTACATTTGGAGTTATTAGATAAGCATTACTATATTTATCCCAGTTACTGCCTTTTGGGTCTATTAATACTTTTTTATTTTGAGCGTTAGCTTTTTCTATAATAAAAGAGCATATTTCATTAGAACATACACCTTTACCATAGTCTGAAATAATAACTACATTATGGCTTTCAAGCTGGCTTTCATATATAGATTTGATTTGATTATTCATTTTTTCACTAAAAGGATGAATATCTTCAAAATCAAGCCTTGCTATCTGTTGTTTACCACCTATTACTCTTAATTTTGAAATAGTTGGCATATCTGCATTAATAAAAAAAGATTTAGCTTGAATATTATCAAATAAATTATTTAAAAGTCTGCCAGCTTCATCATCTTTTTTGCCTGCTCCTATAATAGTGCAGTCTGCAGTAAGCCCTTTTATGTTATTTACAACATTACCAGCACCACCAAGAGTATAAATTTCTGATTTAACATTTATAACAGGAACAGGTGCTTCTGGAGATATTCTTGATACACTGCCATAGTAATATCTATCAAGCATCATATCGCCTGCTATTAGAACCTTTGCCTTACTAAAATCTAAATCTGATAATAGTCTATTCATTTTTCTTCTCTACTTCCTGTAATTTTTTATTTAAATTTGCAGCCTTTATTTTTGCATCAATTTGATTAGGCGAGCTACTGCTTATTTGATTATACCAGCTTATAGCATCTCGTATTAAAAATGCTGTTGGGCTAGCATCTCTTTCTATTTCTGCCATTTTATCATTGCCTATCTGATAAGCAAGCTGGTCCATTAACTCTATAATTTTACTGTTTGGCTGTTTAATATATAATAAAGCATTATATGCTCTTTCATATTCTCCATTATTTGCAAGCTCTTTTGCTCTGTTATAATATCTTTCAGGCAGCTCTCTTTTTAGTCTTTCAGTATCTTTTAAGATTTGAGCCTGTAATTCTTCTGCCTTTTTATAAACTGGTGAGGATGGAAAAATTTCATATACTAATGTATTAGCTTTATCAAGCTTTTCAGCAGCATCAACATAATCGCCTCTATCCATTGCACGCACAGCATCGTTTCTGTATGATACTGCATTTTTTAATTTTGTATCGCTGTCAACTATTACAAAAAGCTTTGATTTATATGCTATAATTTTCCTGTTAGTAGGATTAAGCTGTAAAGCTTTTACAATAGTATCATGAGCTTCATATATCTTACCTTCTGCTTCCAGCTGTTTTGCCTGTTCATAAAGCTTATTTTCTTCACCAGTAAAATATTTATAACCGCTGAATACTATACCGCCAACTATAAGCAAAACACCCACAGCAATTTTCCACATTATAAGCTACCTCTGCTTACTTCTCTTTTTACCATACCAGATAAATCTACATCTGTTAATTTATTTAAATAATTATTATATTGAGCATTATTGCCAAGATAATAATAAGCGATTGCCATATAAGCAATATCTAACTGATTATTTCCACTTCCGCCTAATTTAATTACTGCATTATAATCTTTAAATTTAAGCAGTGATTCATACATAGATGCTTTATCTGGGCATTTTTCAAATTTATTTAAAAACTTAATATCATATAATTTTTTGCCAATAATATATTTATTATATTCGCAGAGTTTTAAAGTATCCTGAACAGTTAATGTGCCTATAAACCAAGATATTTTGTCTTTATCTTCTTTTCTCATATAGCATGCTAATTTTGTCTTATTGAAATCAGGGTTTTTTGTTCCCAAGCATTTATCTACTAAATCACAGTCAAAATTAACCATTTCTTTATTAGATGCTTCTATCATTCTGCAATATACTACTTTATCAAGCTTATAATCATTTTTTACTTCTTTTTTAAATGATGTTATATATTTTTTGTAATCACCGCTTTTCCATATATCATCAAGGACAAATGAAGCAAGCTCACTGTCTTGATATATTTTGTAAAGAGCATAAAACTCAGATTTCATATTATTTGAATAAAAATATTTACCATAAAAATTCATAAGTTTAGGTGTCCGTTTTTCTGGTTTTAAGTTATCATAGGTAGAAAAAACAAGCTCTTTATCTTTCTGCACTCTTTCTAAAACACTATATAATGTTTCTGAAGATACATCAATTTTACTTAAAATATTAGTAATGTTTTTATCAACTATACATGAGCTTTTTGCATATACTTCAAGATATTCATTTTTAGGATTTATCAAAAGCAGATTTTTTGCTCCATCACAGCTTAATTTTGTTTCTATAAACATTTGGTCTTTAAGCATTTTTTGTTTATTAAATCTGCTGTCTTTAAAATTTGAAAGTTGAGTAAAAGTATACTGTGCTGCTTTATAATTCCCCTGCGACATATATACCTGATACAAAAGGTATGTTGCAAAACCTGCTTGCTGCGACTTATTTTCATGGCTTAAATAGTTTGAAAAACATGATTCTGCAACATCATATAAACCATCATCATAAGCTTTTAATCCTACAAAATAATCATCATTAAAACTCATATCTGGAGCTTTAACTTCTGTTTCTGACTTTTTACTATTACTATTACTTTTATTATCAGCACTATAACCGTTAAAAGCAAAAAGCAGTATAGAAAAAAAAGTAAGTGTTATCTTATACATTTATCTACTACCTCAACAGGATGCATTACTTCCTTACTGCCTAAATGCTCCATCTGCATAGAACATGTTGGACATTCAGTAATACCTGCACTGCATGATGAAGCCATTAATTTATCTACCATAGGTTTACCTATTTTTATTGATAAATCATAATTTTTATCAGACATACCCCAGCTTCCTGCCATGCCACAGCATCCACTTTTTAAATCATCTACTTTAACACCGTTAAATTTTTTCAGAACATTCTGAGTGCTTGCAGGATTTTTTAATAGTCTCATGTGGCATGGTATATGGTAACCAAGGCTTATATTATTTTCTAAAACTTCAACTTCATCTATATGTTTTTCAACTAAATCCATAATAAAAATAGTCTTATCTCTAATCTTTTGAGTGATTTCATCATTTTGGTAATAAAGCCATTCTTTTGTTAAAGATAATGTGCAGCTGGAACATGCTGAAACTATATAATCAACTTTGTCTATTAAGCTGCCCCATTCTTTTAAATTCTTTTTAATTTGATTGCGTGTATCTTTAGCAAGCCCTTTTGATAAATGCGGAATACCGCAGCAGTGCTGAACAGGTGTTACTACTTTATATCCTAATTTTTTAAGCACATTTACTGTGCTTTCTCCAATTTTTGGTTTAATATAGGATGCGTAGCAGCCTGCAAAATACATTACAATTTTTTCACCTTTACCTTCTGTCTGGTTTACTCTTTCATATAATGATTTAGATGCAAATTTTACAAAATTTCTATCACTTGAAAGACCTGTTGTCAATTTAAGAATATTACGCATAAATTTTGGTGCCATTAATGCAGAAACTACAGGACTTAATTTATGAGTTATTCTTCCTGCCATTTCAAAATTAGTAACTAATTTTGCATCCATTGAAACACCAAATTTTTCAGCATATCTTGATTTTGCTTCTAATGCAAGTTTTGGTATATTTACTTTTGAAGGACATTCTTTTGAGCAGCTTCCACAGTTTATACAGTGATTTATTACATACTGAAATGCATCCTGATACACAGCTTCAGAATCTATTACATTACTTAAAAGTCCTCTTAATATATTTGCTTTTGCTTTTGGTGCTGCAGCTTCATCTCTTAATGCTTTATATACAGGGCACATTCTAGTAGCATTTGTAACTGTTGTACATTTTGAGCATCCATGACATTTTTCTGTTTCTAAAATAAAATCTTCTTCCCATACAAGCTGTTTATTTAATGTTTTATCACTGGCACCATAATCAGCACCATATCTTAAATGTTTAGTCATTTGAGCAGGGTCGTTTATAACTTTTATTTCTGGATTAAATAATCCATCTGGGTCTAATATAGATTTTACTCGTAAGAATAATGAGTATAGCTCTGTATTATACTGCTTACTAATATAGTATGAACGAATTCTGCCATCTCCATGTTCTCCAGATATTGTGCCGTTTAATCTGTGTACAAGTTCAAATACTTCATCTGCTAATACTTTCAGTAAGTTAATATCATAAGGGTCTTTTAAATTAAGCAATGGTCTGTTATGTAAAAGCCCTTTTGCAATATGTCCATAGCTTACGAAATCTACTTTATGCCTGTTAAATATTTCATAAAGTCCATCAAAATATTCAACAAGTTTATCAGTTGGCACTGCTGCATCTTCTACTAATGCAAGGATTTTCTTTTTACCTTTTAATAAATATAAGATAGGAACTGCAGCTTTTCTTACTGTCCAGTAGCTTGCTTTTTCTTCTTCACTAACTGCTGTAAATGCTTGGGTTGCATAGCTTTTCTCAGTTATTTCTTTTACTGTATCACAGCAGTATTTACTGACTTCTTCTATACTTTCCCCTTCAAATTCAAACATTAATACATTATCAACATCTGTTGGCAGTTTGCCTTCTAATGATGGCTCATGAGTAACTGCTAAATTTAAAAGAGATTTATCCATTATCTCAATACCAGCAGGCTCAAACTGTAATCCAATCTGAGCTGCTTTTGAGCTGTTTATTTTATTATCAAAATATGCAATAACAAGTGCATTATATGGTTTTTTACGAATTACTCTGAAAGTAAGTTTAGTAATAATTCCCAGTGTTCCTTCTGAACCCCCAAATAATTTATGAAGTTTTAACGAGTTATCACTAGCAGCCTCCCTTAACTCATAACCGCTTACATTACACTTAATAGGCGGATAAGAGCCATTTATTACCTGCTGATTATTATGTAAAACATCATAAAGCTCTTTTAATTCAGGGCTTAATTTATCAACATCAGTATGTGCTATATTTGAAAAAGTATCTATATTACCGTCATGAAAAACTACTTCTGCATCAACTATATAATCTGCCACATTTCCATATTTAACAGAATATCCACCACCTGCATTTGTGCCATACATTCCACCAAAAGTTGCATATTCACCACTTGATGGTGCAGCCGGAAACCACATTGAACTGCCTTTTAAAAATACTTCTAATTCACCATACTTATATCCTGGCTCACAAGTAAAAGTGCCTTCTGTATCACTAATTTTTTCATAGCCTAAAAAATTATTCATATATTTACAAAAATCAATAACTATTCCTCTGCCAATAGCTGCACCGCATAAACCAGAGCCAGCACCGCGGCTGTGAATAGAAAGCTGGTATTTATTTGCAAATTTTACCACTTCTACTACATCATATTTAGATTTTGGATAAACTATACATGCAGGCTCTACTCTAAAAATGCTGCCATCAGTAGAATGCATATATCTTCTTATCTTATCAGTATAAATATCACCTGTAATTTTACTCTTTAATTC
>CAMWVK010000068.1 GCA_947177675.1 uncultured Mucispirillum sp. | reverse complement strand
TGCAAAAATTGAAAAATAGAACAATAAAGTAGATTTATAGCAAACCCCCTGAAATATTCAGGGGGAAGTGTGAAGGAATAAACTAACTAGAAGCTGCCCTGTGATATTCGCTGCATTGCTTCCTTAGTTTTTTCTTGGCTGCCAAATGCTGTTAATCTAAAATAACCTTCGCCGCATGGTCCAAAGCCAGAACCCGGAGTGCCTGCTATTTGATATTTTTCAAGTAAAATATCAAGAAAATCAAATGATTTAATTCCATCAGGTATTTTCCACCAAATATATGGAGCGTTTATACCACCATAAGCTTCAAATCCTGCTCTTTTCAGCCCATCTAAAATTATTTTAGCATTATTCATATAGTATTTAATAACTTCTTTTGTTTCTTTCATACCTTCTTTAGAATATACTGCTTCGGCTGCTCTTTGTGTAACATAAGATACACCGTTAAATTTAGTAGTCTGCCTTCTGTTCCACAGCTTATTCAGTGCAGCTTTATTACCCATATTATCAAAAGCATACAATTCTTTAGGCACAACTGTAAAAGCACACCTTATGCCTGTAAACCCAGCTGTTTTTGAAAATGATTTAAATTCTACTGCCACTTTTTTTGCATCAGGTATTTCATAAATAGAGCCGCATATATCTTCTTCCTGAATATATGCACTGTATGCACTGTCGTATAAAATAATAGAATTATTTTCCAGAGCATAATCTACCCATGCTTTAAGCTCTTCCTTTGTTAATGCTGCACCTGTTGGGTTATTAGGAGAGCATATATATATTAAATCTGCATATTTATCTGGAAATGATGGCTTAAAGTTATTTTCTTTATGTGAGGGCATATAAATAATTTTTTCAAAGTATCCTTTATCATTTAACCTGCCGCTTCTGCCAGCCATAACATTACTGTCAAGATATACAGGATAAACTGGGTCAGCAATTGCAACAGTAGAATTAATATCAAATATTTCTTGAATATTAGCTGCATCACTTTTTGAACCATCACTTATAAATATTTCATCTGGTGATATATCAATATTTCTTGATTTATATTCTCCATTAATTACTGCATTAATTAAAAAATCATACCCCTGTTCAGGTCCATAACCTCTGAAAGTAGAGTTTTCAGCCATTTCTTTTGCTGCTTTTTCCATAGCCTTTACTACAGCATTAGTAAGGGGGCGGGTAACATCCCCAATCCCCATTCTAATAATATCTGCTTTTGGATTAGCTTCTTGATATGCTTTTATTTTTTTTGCAATTTCTGCAAAAAGATAGCTGTTAGGAAGCAGTAAATAATTAGAGTTAATTTTTGCCATTTTTAAAGTCCTTTCAAATAATTATCAACTTCTTTTGCTGTTTCTTTCGCATCAGCCATTGCTCTTACAACAAGTGACTGGCCAGTTTTCATATCTCCGCATGTAAAAATACCTTGTGATAATTTTCCTTCAACTCTGCCTCTTTTATCAGCTTCTAAATGTAAATCTTTAATAAATGAGTTACTATCTACACCTAAAAAACCCATAGCGATAAATACATAATCTGCTTTAACATTAGTAAGAGAGCCTTCTACTTCTTTAAAAGATAAAGGCTTGCCCTCTGGAGAAAATTCCCATGCAGCATCAACTATATCAATACTTGTAACTGCACCATTTTTTCCGTGAAACTCTTTTACAACTTTTGCCCAAAGCCTTGTGCCGCCTTCTTTATGGCTTGATGATGTTTTAAGCTCATAAGGCCAGTCTGGCCAAGGTGTTGAGGCAGAGCGTTCTTTGGGCGGCTCTGGCATAATCTCTATTTGAGTAATATTGGCTGCTTTCTGTCTGATAGATGTGCCTAAACAGTCACTTCCTGTATCACCGCCTCCAATAATAACAACTTCTTTGTTTTTTACATCAATAGGCAGTTTGCTTACTTCTCTGCCTGTAAACATATTCTGACCAGATAAAAACTCTAATGCAAAGTGGATATTTTTTAATTCTCTGCCTTTGATTTGTAAATCTCTAGGCACAGGTGTGCCTATTGCAAGCACTGTTGCATCATATTTTTTATTTAAATATTCAGCAGAAATATCCTTGCCTATTTCTGTATTAAACTGGAAATCTATTCCAGATGCTTTCAAAATATCAATGCGTCTTTCTATAATATGTTTTTCAAGTTTGAAATCAGGTATCCCGTATCTTAATAGTCCGCCTGCATATTTTCTTTTTTCATAAACTGTAACGCTGTGTCCTTTTTTATAAAGCTCAAAAGCCATATAAAGTCCTGCAGGTCCAGCACCTGCTACAGCAACACTTTTACCGCTTTTGCTCTTCGGCACAATTTGCTTTACATATCCATTTTCAAAAGCATTTTCAATAACTGCTTTTTCAAGCTGCCTAATCATAACAGGCACATTTTCAATATTTTTAGTGCAGGCATTTTCACAAAGGGCAGGGCATACTCTGCTTGTAAATTCAGGCATATTACTTGTTTCGCTTAATATTTCCCAAGCTCTTTTCCAGTTTAAATTTCTTGCAGCTTCATTCATTTCAGGTATTACATTGCCTAATGGGCAGCCAAGACCGTGGCAGAATGGTATACCGCAGTCCATACATCTTGAAGCCTGCATAGTTAATTCTTCTGTATTAAATTTTCTTTCTACTTCATTATAATCTTCTACACGAGTAGCTTCTGGTCTGTATATATTTTGTATTCTTGGTATAGTTTTCATAATTTCATATCCTCAAAAATTAGTTGCTGCTATTTTCTTTCATTGCCTGTAATGCTTTTTTATAATCAACAGGAAATACTTTAACAAACATATCTCTATAATTTTCCCAGTCTGCAGTTATTTCTTTTGCTTTCTGACTGTCTGTATATTTAATATGTTCATTCAGCAGTGATAAAAGTTCTTTTTCATCATTACTTTTTGGCTCAATATTTTCTAAATCAACAGAGCTTGTGTTGCAGCGTAAGTCAAAATCGTTACTCATATCAAGAACATAAGCAATACCACCAGTCATACCTGCTGCAAAATTAACACCAGTATTTCCAAGTATTACAACTCTGCCCCCTGTCATATATTCACATCCATGGTCGCCAATACCTTCTACAACTGATATAAATCCGCTGTTTCTAATTGCAAACCTTTCACCAGCCTGACCATTTAAGAATATTTTACCGCTTGTGCCGCCATATCCAATAACATTACCAGCTACCACATTTTCTGATGCTTTAAATGCTGCATCTTTTGATGGTTTTACAATGATTTTACCACCAGAAATGCCTTTTCCAACAAAGTCGTTTGCTTCACCCTCTAAATTAAATGTGATACCATGAGCTAAAAATGCACCAAAACTCTGCCCTGCACAGCCTTTAAAGTTTACTGTTATAGTGCCATCATCTAGACCTTTTAAGCCATATTTTTTAGCAACATTGTGAGAAAGTTCTGTTCCAACAGTTCTATTAATATTTTTTATTTCTAAATCAATAGTTTTTGCTTTACCTGTTTCTATACTTTCTTTAAATGGAGCAAGCAGATATTCTCTATCATAATTTTCAAGTTCATAACTAGAATTTCCGCTGTATTTTATCTCTTTACCGCTTACAGTCTGTAATATTTTTGAAAAATCAAGATTTTTAGTTTTATAAAATTCTATTGCTTTATTAACCTGCAATAAATCACTTCTGCCAACAGCTTCATCAAGAGTTCTAAGTCCAAGAGCAGCTAAATACTGCCTAACTTCTTCTGCTATAAACATAAGGAAGTTTTCCACATATTCTGGTCTGCCTGTAAATTTTTTCCTTAACTCTTTATCTTGAGTAGCAATACCAACAGGGCATGTATTTGAGTGGCACTGTCTCATCATTACACATCCTAAACTTGCAAGAACTGTTGTTGCAAATCCAAATTCTTCTGCACCTAAAAGAGCAGCAATAATAACATCTCTGCCTGTTTTTAACTGGCCATCAGTCTGCAGTCTTACTCTGCCGCGAAGTTTGTTTAAAACAAGAGTCTGCTGTGCTTCTGCAAGCCCTAATTCCCAAGGAAGCCCTGCATGCTTAATACTTGTTAATGGAGAAGCACCAGTTCCACCATCATGTCCGCTTATTAATATTACATCAGAATGAGCTTTTGCAACACCTGCTGCAACTGTTCCAACACCTGCTTCTGAAACAAGTTTTACAGATATTCTTGCTTCTGGGTTAGAGTTACGCAAATCATATATAAGCTGAGCTAAATCCTCAATAGAATATATATCATGGTGTGGTGGGGGAGAAATTAAGCTTACATTTGGCATAGAATGTCTTAATTTTGCAATAAAGGCATCTACTTTATGACCTGGAAGCTGTCCACCTTCACCAGGCTTTGCTCCTTGTGCCATTTTTATCTGTAATTCTTTTGCATTAGTTAAGTATTCTATTGTTACACCAAATCTGCCACTTGCGATTTGTCTTATGGCACTGCTTCTAATTTCTCCTTTTTCATTAGGTTTATTCCTTTCTGGGTCTTCACCACCTTCACCACAGTTACTCATACCGCCTAACTTATTCATAGCAATAGCTATTGTTTCATGAGCTTCCGGGCTGATAGAGCCAAGTGACATAGCACCAGTTACAAATCTTTTCACAATTGATGCAGCACTTTCAACTTCTTCCAAAGGAACAGGCACTGCTGTTGCAAATTCAAAAAGCCCCCTTAATGTGCATAAATGTTTTGACTGCTCATTAATAAGTTTTGCATAAGCTTTATATTTTTCTTTATTATTATTTTGAACAGCCTGCCTGAATAATGTCATACTTTCTGGTGTCCATAAATGGTTTTCGCCATCTTTTCTGTAATGATACTGTCCACCAGAAGAAAGCATATCACTATTATGTTCATCAGCTGCTTTTTTTCTCATCAATGCTTCATTTTCTATTTCTTTTAAGCCTACACCATTAATGCGACTTGCTGTGCCTGTAAAGTATTCTTTTATTATATCATTGTTTAAGCCAACTGCTTCAAAAAGCTGACCGCTTCTGTAACTTCTTAATGTGGAAATACCCATTTTACTCATTACTTTTAAAAGCCCTTTATCTACTGCTTTAACATAGTTTTCTGTAGCTTTTACTTTATCTGCTTTTATTTCATTATCATCAACAAGGGCAGATATACTTTCAAGTGCAAGATATGGGCATATGGCGGTTGCTCCATAACCTAAAAGCAGTGCAAAGTGCATAATTTCTCTTGCTTCACCAGTTTCTAAAATAACTGCAGATTCTGGGCGTATTCCTGCTTTTGATAATGCTTTATTAACTGCTGTTACAGCAAGCAGAGAAGGTATTGGAGTATATCCATCTTCAATATTTTTATCACTGAGTATTAAAACAGGGCAGCCTTCTTTTACTTTTGCAACTGCAATTTCTGCAATATTTTTTAATGACTGTTCTAAATCATTTTTAAATGATATAT
This sequence comes from uncultured Mucispirillum sp., assembly GCA_947177675.1. Taxonomy (GTDB): domain Bacteria; phylum Chrysiogenota; class Deferribacteres; order Deferribacterales; family Mucispirillaceae; genus Mucispirillum. Next base: position 1,865 of record CAMWVK010000068.1, on the reverse strand, counting down.
TTATAATTGCAGACTTAAAGCCTTCTTCTCTAATACTTCTAAGCCTTTTAAGCTCATCATTTGTAATAACAGGTCTTGGAAGTTCAATTACTCTTGCATGGTATGCACCATCTTCTAATATATTGCCTTTATTGCCTATGAATGTAATAAGACTCATAACTAAATCTTCTCTTATTGAGTCTATTGGCGGGTTAGTAACCTGAGCAAAGAGCTGTTTAAAATAGTTAAATAAAAGCTGTGGTTTTTCACTTAATACTGCCAAAGCAGCATCATTTCCCATTGAGCCAACAGGTTCTGCACCTTTTTCAGCCATTGGTTTGATGATAAAATCAAAATCTTCTTTAGTATATCCAAAGAGTTTTTGTTTTTTTATAATATTTCTTGATGGCTCAGCAGGGGAGAGTGATTCAAAAAGCCCATGAACATATATTCTGTTTTCATTTATCCATCTTCTATATGGCAGTTTTCTGGCAGCAGTCTTTTTTACAGCTGCATCAGATATAATTCTATGGTTTTCTAAATCACAGTATATAATTTCACCAGGACGAAGTCTTCCTTTTTTCAGCACTTTATCTGCAGGAATATCAAGAACTCCAGTTTCTGAAGCAAGCACTAATACATTATCTGTGGTAACTGTATATCTTGCAGGCCGTAAGCCGTTCCTGTCAAGTATTGCTCCAGCATTAACACCATCTGAAAAGGCAACAGCAGCAGGACCGTCCCACGGTTCCATTAATGCTGAATGATATTCAAAAAATGCTCTTACATCTTTACCCATGTGATATTTTGGACCCCATGCCTGCGGTATAAGCATAAGCATTGCATGGCATAAATCTCTGCCACTTGCAACAAGCAGCTCAAATATATTATCAAGAGATGCAGAATCACTTTGACCTTCTTTAATTAATGGCAGTATCTCTTTTAAATCTTCACTTAAAAGTTCAGATGAAAACTGCTGCTCTCTGCCAGCAAGGTTATTTAAATTACCTTTTAATGTATTTATTTCACCATTATGAGCAATATATCTAAATGGGTGAGCAAGTTCCCATGTTGGAAATGTATTTGTGCTGTATCTTTGGTGAACTAATGCAATAGGTGATTTAAATGCAGTATCTTTTAAATCCTGATAAAAGTTTTCTACCTGAGTTGCTATAAAAAGCCCTTTATATACAATGCTTTTTGATGACATACTTGGTATATATACATTTGAAAGTTTTATCTCTATTAATCTTCTTGCTATGAAAAGCTTTCTTTCAAATTGAGCCTGATTATCATATTTACTTTTAATAAATATCTGCCTGATTTTAGGACATGTTGCCCTTGCTGCTTTACCTACTGCATTAATATCAACAGGAACATTACGCCAGCAGATTACTTCTCCACATTTTTCTACTAAGATTTTTTCAATATCATCTTCATTATTTTCACCGCCAAAAATAACGGCAACACCATATTTGCCATATTCAGGCAGTTTTTCTTCTACTACTTTTCTAAAAAATTCATCTGGGATAGAAACAAGGATACCAGCACCATCACCAGTTTCTGGGTCACCACCTGTTGCACCTCTGTGCATTAAGTTTTTCAAAATTGTAATACCATTTTCTACTGTCTGGTGTGTTGGTATATTTTTTAAATCTGCAATAAGCCCTACACCACAGGCATCTTTTTCATATTGGCTGTTATAAAGCCCAATGTTTTCAGGATACATTTAACACTCCTAATATTTATTCCTTCGTATTTATCATAATCAAAAACTATGCCATAATTTTTTAATGTAAAAATAAGAGATTTAATAAAAATCTTTGGTAAAAATTGTAAAACATATAGTTTTATTTTACAATTTTGTAAAAAGAATAATCATAAAA
>CAMWVK010000067.1 GCA_947177675.1 uncultured Mucispirillum sp. | reverse complement strand
GTATTAAAATGTCATAATATGTATTAAGAGGGTTAGGTGGGATTTTCAGGTAACTATCTGAACAAATTTGATGATGCTGGCAGATTAAGCCTTCCTGCAAAAATGCGTGAAGAACTTCGTGCAAGCTTTGGAAATGATGCGTTAATGGCATACACTGTTAGCGGGATAGTGAAAATATACCCAAAATCCGTTTATGATATGAATATGAGAAATATGCATGAAGCAGCAAAAAAAGATGCTGCAGCATATAAAATATTTAGACAATTAAGTTCATCAGCCTTTGCTGTAGAAATAAACAGCTCAGGCAGAATGAATATTCCTGCACAAATCAGGCAGAGTGCTGATTTAAAAGAAGAATGTTATGTTATTGGAGCTTATGATGTGATAGAGCTTTGGAACAAAGAAAAATGGGAAAAAGAAAGTGCTTCTTTTGATTTGGCTTTGGAAAATAATGCTGCTGTTTTAGCAGGCTTTATGGATATGATTGTTTCGGAGTAATATAAGTGCATATCTCCGTTTTATATTATGAATTAATTGATAATTTAAATGTTTCTGCTGATGGTATATTCGTTGACTGCACTGGCGGTGGTGGAGGTCATGCCAGTCTGCTGCTTGAAAGACTTAGTGAAAATGGCAGGCTTATTATTTTTGACAGGGATATAGATGCTGTTGCAAGACTTCAGGATAAGTTTGCAGAAGATAAAAGAGTAGTCGTAATGCACAGCAATTTTGCAGATATAGACACTGCTCTTTTAAGCAGAAATATTGAAAAAGTAGATGGGATATATGCAGACTTTGGGGTATCATCTTTTCAGCTGCAGGAAGCTGGTCGTGGCTTTTCTTTTAGAAAAGATGGTCCTATTGATATGCGTATGGATACTACATGTGGAGAGCCTGTAAGTGAAATAATAAATACTTATTCTGAAAGTAATCTTTCTACTATTATTTTTAAATATGGGGAAGAAAGGTTTTCACGGCAGATAGCTTCATCCATTGTGAAAAGGCGTGCAGTAAAACCATTTACTACAACATTGGATTTTGCAGAAGTTGTAAAGGGGGCAATACCTAAAAAGTTTCATAGAAAAGGTATAAACCCTGCAACAAAAACTTTTCAGGCTTTTCGTATTTTTGTAAATGGAGAGCTTGATGCAGTAGAAACATTAATGAGTAAGGTATCTTGTCTTCTGAAACCTAATGGACGGTTTGCAGCTATTTCATTCCATTCATTAGAAGACAGAATAGTAAAAGAATGGCTTAATCACTATGCAGCACCATGTATATGTCCAGATAATTTTCCTGTATGTGTATGTGGCAAAGAGCCAGAAATGAAAGTAATAACTAGAAAACCCATTGTGCCAAGTGAAAAAGAGGTAACACAGAACCCTCTTTCCCGCAGTGCAAAATTAAGGGTAGGAGAGCGAATATAATGAGAGTAATAAGTCAAGAGAGAGTAGCAGGCATAGGTATATCTCTGGCCCCTGTTATGGTTATTAGCACATTAATTTTTGTATTTTGTATGGCAATACTTATGATATTTCGTCAGAATTGTATAAATGAAGGCTATAAAATATCAGAACTTGCAGGCGAGCTTGACAAAAAAGCATTACAGTATGAAGCTGTATCTCAAAAATATTCTGATGCATTAAGATGGGAAGTGCTTTTTAACAAAGCAGAAGATATGGGTTTCATTTTTCCAGTAGGTGGTAAAATTTATTATGTTCAAAAGTAGCACAATATTTAAGCTTTTCAGCATATTTTCATTTGTTATATTTGGCATTGTATTTATTAAGCTTTTTTACCTGCAAATAATACAGGGTGATAAATATGAAAAAATGGTGGAAGTGCAGAGTGACCCAAGATTATCTGTACTTACTAACAGAGGATATATTTATGACAATGATGGCAGGCTTTTAGCAAGGAATAAAAGTGCAGGCTCTCTTTATGCATACAGAAGAAATATACCAAATAAATATGATTTTTTTAAGGCACTAGAAGAAAATGGCATAAAAGTAAGTCAGAAAACTAAAAAAGCTTTAAAAGAAACTGATTCATTTACATGGATAGCAAGGCAGATTGATTTAGGAAAAGCAGAAAAGCTTGCTGGTAAAATTCAAGGTCTTGAATATTTTGTTGAAGATGCAAGATTTTATCCACAAGGCTCATTAATGGCAAATATTGTGGGCTTTACCGGTTCAGATAATATAGGCAGAAGTGGTGTAGAATACTTTTTAAACAGCAAGTTAGAAGGAAGAAAAGTAAATATTACAAGTATAAAAGATTCCAGAAGAAAAGTTATTCTTTTTGAAGATAAAGGTGAGCTTGCTCGTCCTGATACACAGGTATATTTAACTTTATCATCAAGAATACAGGCTGGAGCTGAATATATATTAAGAGAGGGTGCAAAAACTTTTGGTGCAAAAAATGGCTCTGTTGTAGCAATGGATATAAAAACTGGGGAAATACTGCTTGCAGCTAATGTAAACAGCTTTAACCCACATACATACTGGAAATATCCAAGTGCATACTGGAGCAACCACAGCTTTAACTATGTTTTTGAGCCAGGCTCTATTTTTAAAACTGTAGCATTCAGCTATTTGCATAATAATGATAAACTTGATAGAAACAGACTTATAGACACAAGTAAAAAAATTACTATAGGGAAATATACTTATTCTGATACAAAATATTATGGCACATTAACTGTAGATGAAGTTTTTACTCATTCAAGTAATATTGGTATGACTCAGATTATTAGAAATGAAAATAATAATAAGCAGGGTTTTTATGACTTTTTAATAAAATCAGGTTTTGGAGATAAAACTGGAATATATGGAGCAAGTGAGGAGGCAGGTGTAGTTAAGCCAGTATCTGCCTGGTCTAAAACAAGCCTTACTTCTATGGCTATAGGTTATGAAGTGCTTGTTACTCCATTACAGGTTGTTCGTTTTTATGGAGCTATTGCAAACAGCGGTATAATGGTAAACCCTAAAATCATCTCTAAAATAGTTAAAGGTAATGAGATAGCGATACCAGAGCATGTGGAAGCCCAAGTTTTATCAAAAGAAACTGCAAGCTATATGCTTGATTTAATGCAGAAAACTGTTGAAGATGGCACAGGGCAGAAAGCTAAAACTCTAATTACAAGGATAGCTGGTAAAACAGGAACAGCAAGGGTTTATGATAATAAAGCAGGTGCATATTCTACTCAAAACTATTCTGCAAGTTTTGCAGGAGTTTTCCCAGCAGAAAACCCAAAAGTAGCTATGATAGTAGTATATGAATCACCTAAAAGCTCAATATATGGAGGTTCAACTGCTGCAAATATTTTCAGACAGATTGCAGAATTTATATCTACTGAAAAACATTATTTTGAACCAGAAATAGAGGTAGCAGCTAATGCAAATTAAAGAGCTGGTAGAAAAATTAAGCCCAGTAAAAGTGAACTACTGCGGTAAAGAAAATATAGAAGTTAAAAATATTGCTCAGGATTCTAGAAATCCAAAAGGCACAGTGTTTTTTGCATATAAAGGAGAAAGTTATGACTCTAATAAAGATGCAGAAAATATATATAAAAGCGATATGGCAGAATTTATTATCTGCGAAAAAGATTTAGGAGATAATACAGCACATGCAGTTATAAAAAACGGCAGGCAGCTTTTACCTGTTGCAGTATCTGCTTTTTATGGAGAGCCTATGAAAAAATATCGCTCTATGGCAGTAACTGGAACAAATGGCAAAACTACTTCCACATATATTATGGAAAGTATTTTCCATGAAGCAGGTATGAAAACATGCAGAATAGGCACAACAGGAATGATGATAGGTGATGAATTTGTAGAGATAGATAATACTACACCGTCCCCTGAACTTGTATATTCAAGCCTTGCCCGTGGATTAGAAACTGGCTGCACAGCATTAACTATGGAAGTATCAAGCCATGCACTTGCTCAAGGTCGTATAAATGGTGCTTTTTTTGAAACAGCAGTATTTACTAACTTAACAGGCGACCATTTAGATTTTCATAAAAATATGGAAAACTATTTTAATGCAAAAGCAATGCTTTTTACTGATACTTACAGCAAACACAGAGTTGTAAATACAGGTTGTGAATATGGTAAAAAATTAGCAGGTAGAATAAAAAAAAACTTAATTACCTTTAATGCTTTTGATAATGATGCAGATATTTTCCCAATAAAATATACATCAACAATGTATGGAATAGATGCGGAAGTATCTGTATTTGGTAAAACAATAAATATCCATTCTATGCTTATAGGTGAATATAACTTAGAAAATATTTTAGGTGTAATAGGTGCAGCTTATTCATTAGGAATAAGTTTAGAAAATATAGTAAAAGGTATAAAAAAACTTAAAAATGTGCCGGGCAGGCTTGAAAAATTCAGTAATAAAAATATTACTGCATTTGTAGACTATGCTCATACTGATGATGCACTTGTTAATGCTGTATCATCATTAAGGCAGGTAGCAAAGGGCAGAATAATCACTGTGTTTGGAGCAGGTGGCGATAGAGATGTAACAAAGCGTCCTAGAATGGCTAAAGCTTCTACTGAACTTTCAGATATTACTATTATTACAAGCGATAACCCGCGAACTGAAAATCCGCAGAAAATAATAGATGATATTTTAAAAGGTGTGGTATCAGGCAGTGAATATTTTGTAGAAGCAGATAGAGAAAAAGCTATTGCAAAAGCTGTATCCATTGCAAAAGAATATGATATTATATTTATTGCAGGCAAAGGACATGAAGACTATCAGATTATTGGCAAAACTAAACATCATTTTGACGATAGACTGGTAGTTCAGAAATATCTTGGAGCATTATAATGAAAGTATCAGATATACTACAAAAACTTACCTGTATAAAAAGTGATATTATAAATGATGAAGAAGTAAATGGTGCTTTTCTTGATTCTAGACTTGTGCATTCTGGCTCATTATTTTTTGCATGCCGCGGGGAAAATACAGATGGCAGCTTATATGCTCAAAAGGCATTAGATTTAGGTGCTGCTGCAGTTATTATGGATAATGAAAGTATATATAATGATGTTAAAGGTAATAAATTATTAGTAGAAAATACACTGGATTTTATGCAGAAGTTAGGAAAAATAAGATTTGATGAACTGCATAAATCAGATAAAAGAGTAATCGCTGTTACAGGCTCTTTTGGTAAAACTGGTATGAAAGAAATGCTTAAATACATTTTCAAAGAGCAGGAAAGAGTGTATGCAACAGAGGGTAATAAAAATAATATGCTTGGTGTTATGCTTACAGGCTGTGGTATAGATGATAAAGCAGATACCATTATAATAGAGCTTGGCTCAAATAGTTTTGGGGAAATTAAAGAATTAACTGAAATTGTCCGTCCAAATACAGCAATAGTTACAAGTGTAGGACATGCTCATATAGGCAGATTTAAAACATTTGAAAGGCTTATATTTGAAAAAATGTCTATAAGTGATGGTTTAACAAAAGGCGGCGAATTTATTATCCCTACAAAACTAACACCATTTGTACCAAAAGGTGATTTTAAATTCAGGACTTTTGGAGAAAGTGCATTTTCAGGCATAAGAATGACTGACTACAAGCACCATGGGGAATATATTACATTTAAAACAAACTTAACAGAAATTGAGTTTAGAGTAAATCACCCATATATGCACATTGCAGAAAACTCTCTTTGTGCTGTATATGCAGCACTTTTATCAAATATTGATGAAGAAAAAACAGCCTGCGGCTTATTAAAATATAAATCAGCAAAAGGTCATGGCAGTTTTGAAAATATTGATGATATATTTTTAATTGATGACAGCTATAATGCAGGGTTTGAGTCATTTATAAAAAGCACAGAAAGCCTGCATTTGATGACTAAAACACCAAAATATGCAGTATATGGTGAAATGGGAGAAATAGAAGGATATGAAGAAGAACTTTATAATGAGATTTGCCAGCTTGCTTTTTCTTATCCAGATATTAACTTTTATCTTGTAGGCAGCAGCTATGCAAAGGCAAAAGAATTAGAAAACAGGAAAATCTTTTTAACAAAGGATGACTGTATCAATGCGGTAAAGGAAATAAAAAACGGTATAGTTATAGTAAAAGCTTCAAGAGCTAAAAAATTTGAAGATGTAGTAAATGCAATAAAAGAGAAGTAGGAATAGAGTATGCTTTATAATTTATTATACCCACTTTCATCACAGTTTACATTTCTGAATGTTTTTCAATACATTACATTCAGAACTATGTTTGCAACATTAACAGCCTTAATTATTACAATGCTTATAGGCGACATTGTAACAGATATGCTGAAAAGGTGGAAGCTCTCACAAATCACAAAAGGTTATGAGCCAAAACGCCATAAAGCAAAAGAAGGCACACCAACTATGGGCGGTATAATGATTATTGGAACAACTGTGCTTTCTACATTATTATGGGTAGATATTAATAACCATTACATAATACTGCTTTTAATATTGTTTGTAGGTTTTGGAGCAGTTGGTTTTGCTGATGATTATGTTAAAACTATTAAAAGAAACCCAGAAGGGCTGCATGGCAAAACAAAGCTTGTATATGAAATTATTATATCTACAATTATAGTCTATTTATTAATAATGCTTGATAACTCTGGTAAAGTAACAAGCATAACTTTACCATTTTTTAAAAATTTTATAATAGATATTAGCTGGCTGTATCTGCCATTTGCTGTATTTGTAATAGTTGCTTGCAGCAATGCCGTAAATTTAACTGACGGTTTAGATGGTCTTGTTACAGTGCCAGCTATTACTGCTTTTGCAGTTTACGGCTTATTTGCATACATTATGAGTAACTACACATTTACAAACTACTTATATCTGCCACATATTCCGCAGACTGGGGAGCTTGCAGTATTTTGTGGAGCAATGTTTGGTGCAGGGCTTGGGTTTTTATGGTTTAATACATTTCCTGCAACTATATTTATGGGCGATGTTGGCTCTCTTTCAATAGGCGGTTCATTAGGCTTAATTGCATGTATGGTAAAACAGGAAATACTGCTTGTTATTGTTGGTGGATTATTTGTTGTAGAAGCATTGTCTGTAATATTACAGGTAGGATATTTTAAAATTACACATGGAAAAAGACTTTTTAGAATGGCACCACTTCACCACCATTTTGAATTAAAAGGCTGGAGTGAGCCAAAAATCATTATAAGATTTTGGATAATTACATTTATACTTGCAATACTTGCAATCAGCACACTTAAATTAAGGTAGGTAAAAGTATGAAAGCTGCAATTATAGGATATGGCAAAAG
>CAMWVK010000066.1 GCA_947177675.1 uncultured Mucispirillum sp. | reverse complement strand
CACAAAATTTGATACAGACTCCAAAAGATTGCTTTATGAGCTTTGCGGCAGTAAGATATTCTAATATTTTCTGCACAAATATATCTATTTTAAGTTTACTTATAAAAAATGCATACTTACTTATATGCAGTTATTGTGCATACAAAAATATTATCAATTAAGCATGCTGCTCTTTTTTATCTGCAAGTCCCATAAGTTTGTTTTTTAAATCTTCTTCTATTTTATTTAATTCAAGTTCAGCCTGCTTTCTTCCCTGTCTGCCTTCTTCTTGAATTTTTAATACTTCATCTAAAGTTGATATAAGGTTTGCATTAGTTTCTTTTAATGTTTCTATATCAACAATACCCCTTTCCACTTCTTTTGCTGTTTCAATTGCAGCCATTTTCAATGTTTCAGCATTTTGAGTAAGCAGTTTATTAGTCATATCCGTAACTTCTCTATGAGCTTTTGCAGCATCTTGGGAATGTGTTATGCCAAGAGCTAAAACCATCTGGCTTTTCCATAATGGTATAGTATTAACCATCGTAGACTGTATTTTTTCACTCATTTGAATATCATTGCTTTGGATAAGCCTTATTTGCGGTCCCATTTGTAAAGATATAGTCCTAGTAAGCTCTAAATCATGGATTTTCTTTTCAAATCTGCTGTATAAGTCAAGTAAATCTTTAACAGCCTGAGCATCTTCAGGAAGTCCTGATTGTTGTGCTTTTGCTCTCAAATCATGCAGTTCATTGTCTTGTATAGATGCAAGTTTTTTCTTACCTGCCTCTATATACATTGTTAGCTCTCTGAAATAGCCTTTATTAAGTTCATAAAGTTTATCAAGCATAGCTACATCTTTTAATAATGTAACCTGATGTTTTTCAAGAACCTGTATTACTTTTTCAATATTTGCTTCTGCCCTTTCATAGCTTGTTTTAAGAGCCATTACTTTGTTTGCACCTTTTTTTGCACTGCGTCTAAAAAAGCTGAAAAAACCTTTATCTCCTTCCTTATCTATTTCAAAACCCTTTAATTCTGTAATCACACTTGTTAAGGCATCACCTACAGCACCTAAATCTTTAGCTGTAACATTTCCAAGAGCCGATTCTGAAAATTCCGCAACTTTTCTTTGAGCAGCTGCACCGTAGGATATAACTGTGCTTGTTTTATGAATATCAATAGAAGCAGCATAATCTTCTATTTGTTTTAGTTCTTCATCATTTAATGGTTCCATATCCATTTTTGGAGCAAGCTGGGAAGTTTGCACAGCAATATCTTTATTAATATTTTCAACAGTCTGTTCTACTTCTGTAAGTGTATTTTCTTTTTTTTCATTCATAACTCTATCCTTAAATTATTTTTTTGTTTTAAATGTATCTCTATCTAAAAAACCATCGCGAGCAAGCATCATTTTTAATACCTGAATATCTGTTGAAACATCTATAGCATTATTGTTATACAAATCTTCTAATACACCACAGAATGCTTCATGTATTTTATCACAGGCAGAAACAATATCATCCTTTGTTTTTTGTATATTAAAAGTATTTAATCCTGATTTATGCAGTTCTCTATATGATTTTATTAATTTTAATGCAGAAGGAAGATGAAAGTCCATAAGTTTTTTTACATCTTTTTCTTTTTCGCGGTGTTTTTCTAAATATTCTAAAACATGCTTTACTATTTTTTCAAGTCTGTATAAGCTGAATGAAATATCTTGAGATTTAAACTCATCTTCTGCACTGCTTATTTCCACTAAATAATTTTTCCACTGATTAAAAGATGATGCTTCCTGCACAACTTCTTCACTACTGTTTTCTTCAACAGGCACTTCTATAACATCTTCTTCTTTTATGTCATTAGAAAATATTAGATTATCATAAGAATCAAACCCAGCATTAGGCATAATTCCAAGAACAGCCATTTTCTCAATATCTTTTTTAATATTTCTTTTAGAATCCATTAAAATATCAGAAATATCCTGCAAAGAATGAGCACCAGACATATATATATTATAATACTTTAATGCCCTGATAAAACGAGAAAATATCAAAAATCCTGCAATAAGCAGAACAATACCAGGAATAATGCCAGCAATAAGAAAAATAATGTTATTAAAAGAAATTATAGAAAATATAATAAAAGCAAATCCAGCAAAAATCAGTATTACTGCTGCCATACTTGAAAGCCTGCCAAAAGCAGCACTTTCATCATTTATATTATACACCAGTGCACCTGCTAACTTATTTTTTATTTGATGTAATTCTATCACACAATTTTAAAAAAATCAAATATTAGAATAAGTGGTATTACTACTAGTTATAATAATATGCTTATCACCTTTTAGCAGATATTTCCATGTTATTTCATTATAAAGGTAAATTAATTAATAATGATTTAAGAGCAAAAAAATATATTCATTGTAAAATATATTGATATTAAACAAAAAAAAATGTAGTATGTTACTATGTATAAACTATTATATAAAATAGGCTCAAATGTTATAACTATTGGCAATTTTTTTAAAGGGCACAGTCTTTTCTGCTTACAGGTTTCATCAAAGGGTATTTTTAGTAAATATTCTTATTCGCATGCAGTTAAAATGGCAGTATTAAAGCAGATATATTTTTCAGGCTTTGAGCTTATTGTTATTATGACTATTACGGCTCTGCTTTTAGGAATGACTTTAGTTGGCACTATTACAAGAGTACTTATTTATCTTGATGCTGCACCTAATATTGGACCTATATTAACTACAGTTATTATCAGAATTACAGGGCCATTAATAAGTGGTATCCTTATAATATTAAGAACATCTACAACACTGCTTGTTGATGTGGGTATGATGAAATTTAACAGAGAAATAAAAGCATTAGAAGCTATGAATATTGACCCTTACATATATTTATATTTTCCGCGGGTAGCTGCAAGTGTAATATCTATGGTTGTGCTTTCCATATATTTTTCTACCCTTGCTATTATTGGTGGTTATACATTATTAAGCTTTCAGTCAAATACTTCGCTTGACTATGTTTTAAGTCAGATTGTTTCTACTATCTCATTATCAGATGTAGCAACATTTGTTTTTAAAACAGTATTAATAGGGTTTATTGCTGCATCTATCCCTATATATATAGCACAAAAAATGCAGAACTCACAAACAGCCCTTATTCAAGGAATGATGAGTGCAATGATTGGTATATTTTTTACATTTATTATTGTCATCATTTTAGGGGAAATTTTTATATGAAAAACCTTGTAACATTAAAAGCTAATTATTTAGCCGATACAATGCAGAGTGAGCTAATGAAAAAAACTATATGGAGTAATGTAAGTATAGTGTCTTACAATATTCCATTAATTGCTACGCTTTCTATATGTGAAAATATTTCACTGCCTTTGCAGTATTTTGAAAATGTAAAGCGTAAAGAAGCTGAATATATAGTATTAAATATGCTTAAAAAATACAATATGGCTCATACTATGTATTATAAGCCTAAAAAATTAAATGAATTTGAGCTTTTAATAGTAAAATATCTGCGGGCTTCTATTAGAAAACCAGAGCATATATTTTTCTTTCTGCCACATAGAATGCTTTTAACTAATGACTACTTACCATTTATACATTTTACAAAAGATGTTGCAGGTGTTGAAGTAACTGTGGTAGAAAATTATAGATATTTTGATGAATATAAAAACTTAGATTTTAAGGAGATACCATATAACTCATGGCAGACCCTCGTTTTAAAAATTTAGAGATAAAAGTAGGACTTTTTGTTGTTATTGCTATTGTCATAATTATAGCTCTTGTTATTGCTATTGGTATAAGTCGCGATATTTTTACAACAAAAGTCTACATAGATGTATATACTGATACTGGTGAAAATCTAGCAAAAGGTATGCCTGTAAAATATGCAGGTTTCCAAATAGCCAGAGTTAATGACTTATCCCTGCAGGATGATGGTCGTGTTATTATGCAGATAGGAATACCTACAAAATATGTTAAGTGGATTAGACAGGATTCTGTATTCTCTTTAAGTCTGCAAAATATTATAGGCAGCAGTTATATTGATGTAAAAACAAACCTGCAAAGCGAATCACCAAACATTGAAACAGGCAGTATTTTCAGCCTTAAAAGAGACCATGGGCTGCAGGGTATTTTAGAACAGGTAACACCAGTTGTTGCAGATTTAAGGGAAATTGTTGCAAGTGTAAATACCATTTTAATCAGATTTGCTGATAAAGATGGTGACTTTAACAAATTTATGCATGGTCTTGGTTCTCTTGGCTCTGATATTGCAAATAAAGAAGGTTCTTTAGGATATTTACGCTCAGAGGTGGTGCAAAATGAAATTCAAAACTTTTTGCAGGATTTAAGAAGTTTTAGTGAATCTGCTGTGCGTATGGCTCATAATGTAGAAAGTGGAAGTGTTACTTTAAAACGCTCTCTTGAAATATTTGATGAACATTCAGAACCTATTGTTGCAGGCACAAGTGAAGTAGTAAATGAAGTGCAGAATATGGTTCGTATTATTGCACCTATTGTTTCAAGACTTGACCAAATAGCTGCAAATTTAGAGCGTGCCTCACAAAATGCAGCAGATGGAACAGAAAATTTAGATGAATTAAGAAGTGAAATACAATCTATTGTTGAAAGTGGTAATGAATTAATTTTAAAAATACAAAACACATGGCCAATCAGTATAGGCAATGAAAAAACACCGGAGAAAGTTCCTTTGAAATGATAAATAAATATAAAATAATGCTGGCTGTATCTTTATGTATTATAATCACAGCCTGTTCAAGCAAAACTGAAAGAGATGATATACGGCTTGGTATGACGCTTGTAGAAAGAGCCGTAGATTATCAGCTGCAGGGCAGAGAGCGTATGGCATCATATACATATAACCGTGCAGTTACAAAATTCAGAGATATGGGTAATTTCTGTAATATGGCACGCACTGCTATAGTTATAGTAACAGCAGATCCGGAAGAAAGTCTGCCTCTTTTAGAAGATGCCAGAGCTTTTGCAGCACTTGGAAAGTGTAGGGAAGAATTAAATATAGTAAATTTTTTAAGTCATAATGATTATGATATTAAAACACTGCCATCACCTTATGATATTTTGGCTAAATTTTATAAAACAGGGGATATTGCTTATCTGTTAAAGATTGCAAACAGTTCTTCATCAAGTGAAAGGCTGCAAAGTTATGCTTTCAGACAGGCAGCAAGTCATATTGTAGATAATGACCCAGAATATGCAATTGAACTTATTGATAAAGCATCTGTCATAGATAGTAAAAAAACATGGACTTTAAATCTTGTAAAAAATGAAAAAATAAGACTAAATGCATTAAGAAATATGGGACTTCCTGATGATTTATCAGTCCAAAGGCTAAAAATATTAGAACAGGCACTTAATGAAAAGTATTAAAATGTTTTCGGCATTATTTTTTTCATTTATATTCATTTCCTGTGGCGGTGGAGAATACAATACAGAATATGAAAGCTGGTTTGGATACTATTCAAGATATCAGGGACAAACTAACCATGCTTATTTTAATGGATATAATGATGCAGAAGTTATGGCAAAAAAAGTTGTAGAAGGTATAAATATAGCTAAAAAACTATATAGAACAAGCATTACAGCTCTTATTCCACCAATATTTTTAGATAATGCCACTACTTATATGAGCCATGATAACTTATCAGTATGCCAAACAAGCACAGGATATAGAGAATATAATTCCCAGCCTGTTAGGTCTATACCAAACCCAGATAACTACACATTTGAATGTTTTATAAATTATTTTAACTACTGTTTAAATGATAATTTAGAAAGTTCACCAAGAAATGTTATTGTGGACTACCAAAACAGAGCATCAAAACAAAGAATATGGGCAAATTATAAAGGAGCAGATGGCACAAAGCGTATTAACTATGAGCTTGAAGCAAAAGATATAAATATAAAAATAAGCGAAAGCACAGGCTCTGATAATATGACTATATTTGGGCTTGTTATAAAAGATGCTGCATACAGCACTGATAACATTACAGCAGAAGACCCATCTGTGCCTAAAACTGTTACATTAAGGCTTGAT
The DNA here is from genome assembly GCA_947177675.1 of uncultured Mucispirillum sp. GTDB lineage: Bacteria > Chrysiogenota > Deferribacteres > Deferribacterales > Mucispirillaceae > Mucispirillum. The sequence continues at coordinate 1,266 of CAMWVK010000066.1, read as the reverse complement.
ATGCCAAAAGATGAAACAAACTACAGGTTTGATTTTTACAGCGATAATGGTACATTAAATTTTTATCATTACCAGTATGGATATGTTACTGTTGATATTTCTAATTTTATAAACAGCACAAGACCTGTAGATGAAAGAACTAAAATAACTATGGTTTATCAAGAAAACAGAAAATGCACATTTTCTCAGGAAGAATTTGGCAATTCTAAATGGTTTAACTGTGATGATTACCCCGATTATCCATAAAGTTAAACATTTTTTACTTTATTAAATATATACTTTATATAATGATATACTGTGCTTATTAATGCAAATGGGGAAAGATGTATATATAAAGGCAGTGCAGATGTAAAGCCATCAGATATATCATACATTCCCTTTGAGATAACTTGCAGCATTTCTTTCTGAGCCGCAAAATATATATTAGCTGTTTTTATTTCTACAATTCCTTCTATATAATATGCCCTGCCCATAACTTTATAGCCTTTTATGTAAAGCATTAACCATAAAGGAATATATGCCATTTCAGGAAAAAATGGAGCTTTATATATTATGTATGCTTTATTGTTTTTGCCTTTTGGCAGATATTTATAAAGTTTATACATAAATGCCATATTTAATGATGCAAATTTTGCATAAGCATAAATTACAATATTATTTTCTGCTTTTTCTATATTATCTAGTGCAGTAATCTCCCCTTTTATATCATAAAGCCCTTCTTTTAATGATGATAATACTTTATCTGCTGTTTCATCATTATTTTCTATAATAAATGACCATTTAAGTGATTCTTCAGCCTTTATAAAAAGCCCTTTTATATGAAGCAGAATATTTAAAAAACATACTAAAATAACTGCATAATCTATGAATGAATTATATGAAATATAAGTTAAATATGACCAGAAAATAATATAAGCATAGGAAATAAATGCAGCAGGAAGCCTGCCTGCCCTGTAAGACATAATCAAAAGTATATTTGTAAGTGGTATAAGATATACAGCAAAAATATTATCTGTGATGAAATGTAATATTAATACTGGTAAAAAAATAGTAAATACTTCAATAACTGCTGCCCAGAAACCAAGTGAAGCAAAAAGAGCAACACTTGCAAGCATCATAAAAAATGCTGCAGGAATATTATAACCTTTTGATGTTACATAAAATATAATTGCAAATAAAAACAATAATTTAATAATTCTTCTGCATTCTGCACATAACTGCATATATATCATACCTCTTAACTATATATATAATACAGAATAAAAT
>CAMWVK010000065.1 GCA_947177675.1 uncultured Mucispirillum sp. | reverse complement strand
AAACTTAGAGCTTGATGCAAATAAATTAATTGCATCAGCAAGTTTATTACTTGAAAAAGATTACTCAAACTTTAATGCAAATATGTTTTGTGCGGTTATCTCAAAACTTATGGTGGCAGTAGATGATATTCGCCAAAAAGCAGCATTAAAATATAATTACAATTTTGAAGGTGGTATCCTTTCAAACGATGAGCTTAAAAGCCTTGATAATGGCGAAACACCGCTTGATTTTTTAGAATAACTGGAAGGGGTTTCAAACGCCAACCCCTTTCCAGCTTCCCCGCTTTAGCGGATTGCTACGAACTTGTGTGAAAGTTCTTCGCAAAACATAACAAATTAGGAGATTATTATGCAACTTAGACAAAAATACACCATAAACAATATTACTTATGAAAATGAAATGTTTATAAGCGAAAAAGATAATGTAAACATCATTGGTGCAATAGAATATTTTTTTAACATACCAAATACAGATAAAAAAGTAGAAGTTGCATCTATTCGTGAAAAAGACGAACAGCCTGCAAAAACAGAAGAAAAATCAGCCACTGACGAAAATAATAACACTGTTGTTACTATTCCAGTAGAGCATGAAGAAAAAGAAACAGATGTAAATGTAAATGCCACAAAAAAAGAAACTGATGAAGCTGATACACCAGGGTATTATATAAAAGTGCGCATTGGTTATGATATTAGCGAACGCTGGAGCAGGTCTCAAACAGAAGCAAATGCCAGAGCTACTATTTATAATTATGTATCAAAACTCCAAAAAGAATACAAAACTGATGTTGAGTATGAATTTTTAGAACTAAAACCTATGACCAAAAAAGAGTTTGAAAACAGAAATAAATAAACGGGTTTTTTATGGAAAAAGAAATATACAATGCTCTGATAAACTTATCAGATGATGAAAGAACAGTTGAAGTTAAAAGGCTTGCTAAACATTATAACTGCTCTATTTCTACAATTTGGCGCAAAGCAAATAAAGCCGGCATTAGAGCAAGAGCAGAACGCTCAGACAAAGGCGAAACTGCTGTTGATGAGTGGATATTAGAGCATGCAGCAGCTTTAATTAATAAAAGCCGCAGAAAAAATGACAAATTCACTTTTGATGTGAAAGAGATATACAGGCACATGAAAGAAGAACTGGGTATTGTGATAGATGTATCTTATTCCCGTTTTTGCGAGCTTTTACGCATGCGAGGTTGGACTGTGGACGAATTTAAAAAACCTACACCACATGTGCAGGTAATCAGTGAGCACCCTAACCAGCTCCACCAGTTTGATGTATCAATATGCTTACAATGGTATTTTGATGACAAAAAAGGCGAGCTGGAAGAAGACACTAACTATAAAAGAAAATACTATGCCAATAAAATTGAGCAGACAGTAGAAAATGAACTGCGTGGCAAAAAGAAACTGCATAGATATGTACTTGTGGACCATTGCAGCGGTGCATTTTTCTTTTGGTATTACTATGCACTGGGTGAAAACAGTATTGACGGTGCTGACTTCCTTTTTAAAGCATGGAGCTCTAAAAAAGAACTTGTTAGCACTATTACAAACAGTGATTACAACGGCATTTATCAATTTCAGGGCCTGCCAAAGATACTTTACACTGACCAGGGTGCAATACTGAAAAAGAAAGCATTAAAAAATCTGCTGGATAGCTTAAATGTTCAACTTGAATTTCATGAGAGCGGAAACCCACGCGCAAAAGGCATGGTTGAAGGCTTAATGAATATCATTGAAAAAGGCTTTGAAAGCCGCTTAAAAATCTATGGAATTAAAAACATAGATGAGCTTAATGCTTACGCACTTAAATGGTGTGTGGAAAGAAACCTTTTAAAAGATTTCCGCGGAGCAAAAGAAAGTAGAATTGAGCACTGGCGTAAAATTAAGCCTGAACAGTTTATTAAATGCCCGCCTTATGATATATGGGCAGCTTTAATACAAGAAGATGCAATCACTCGTAAGGTGGATGGTAACGGTAACATATCATATATGAATAAAACATATACTGTTACTGATACAAACCTTATCTATAAAGAAGTGATAGTGAAACCACATGCCTTTATTAAAGACAGCATTAATGTTCATTATAATGGGCTTGTGTTTACTCTGCAGGCTAATATTAAAGATGAATTTAACCGCACAATCAGCGCTAATGCTGTAGCTGTTGGCGATAATAAAGCATTAAAAGAAACGGCAACACAGAAATTTGATAAGAAATCAGAAGAAATATTATCAAATACTTATGGTGTGGACTTCCACGGCAAAGGTAATAAACGCAGCATGCGGCCGCCTACTAAACCAAAAGAAGAAACTGTGCTTGCTACTGATAATATAGCTTACTTACAGCCTTCTGGAACTGATGCACAGGTAAACCCTACTGCACCGCTTACTGCAGAAAAAAGAACTGTTAAACAGAGTAAACAGCCAGAGGAACGCTATATTAAACTTTCTGAGCTTATCCGCATGTATAATGCAGAACATGGGCGCATTACTGTTGATGAAAAAGAAAAGCTTGTTGCTTTATATCCAAAAGGTGTGCCAGCAAGCGTTACTATTGATGATATTTATAATATGCTGCATAAACCTGCGGCAGATATTATGAAACTTGTATAAGGAGCTTTATATGATAGCTTTAAAAAAACTAATTGATGAAAAGAATATAAGCTCTGCTCAGTTTATTAAGCGATTTAAAGAAATAACTGCTGAGAATATGAGCAAAGCAAGTTTATCTCTGCTTTTAAAAGATGGCAGGGAAATGAAAAAAATACCCGAATTTAAAGCAAAAATTGCAAAAACTTATAATTCTTTAACAAAAGAAAATAAATCAATAAATGAGCTGTTTGAAATAGACAGCCAGGAGGAAAATATGATTGAAAGTATTAACTTAACTTACGATGAGCTCAAACATTTTGGGCTTAGCCGTGACCCGTTTATGCCATTCATCACAAAAGAAAGTGACATTGTAATGCTTGATTCTCACCATTATGCACTTGAAATGATGAGAGCAGCACGCGATACCGGGCAGTTTACAGTGATTACTTCCGAAGTTGGCGGCGGTAAAACTACCGTGTTGGGCAAATTTGAAGCAGAAACAAAAAATTTAAGTGACTGCATTATCGTTAAAGTGCGCACAAAAGACATGGACCGCTGCACAACTAAAGATATACTGGCAGCCTGTGTTTTTGATTTATCTGATGATAAACCAAAACGCGGAGCAGAAAGCCTTTCCCGCCAGGTTGAAGCGTTGCTTAAAAAACATCACGACGCAGGCAAACGCATCATATTAATTATTGATGAAGCACAAGACTTACACACTCACACACTGAAATATTTAAAACGGTTGTGGGAGCTGCGTGACGGTTTAACACCATTAGTAGGCATTATTCTTATAGGACAAACAGAGCTTGCCACAAGGCTTTACAGCGATAATAACTTGGCTGTTAGAGAAGTTACAGCACGCACTATCCATGCTCCGCTTGAGCCTATAAACGAAAGCTTAAAAGATTATATTGCTGGCAAAGTGAAATGTGTAAAAGGTGATTATACTAAAATAATCACTGATGATGCAATTGCTGCTTTATCTGATATGCTTACTTTAAAAGATGCAAATAAAAAGCAGATATATAAAGCATATCCGCTTGATGTAAATAACCGCATTAAAAGGCTTATGAAGCTTGCTTATGAACAAGGCGAACGCGTTATTACAAAGGAATTTATAGAAGAAATGGCATAAAAAATACTCTAGCATTAGAAAATGCTAGAGTAAGACAAGAAATAAGAGCTCTAACCCTTATTTTAGAGCTCAATATTAATATATATTAAGGAGTCAAAAATGGCAACAGCAAAATTAACTGAATTAGAAACAGCAGCAAAAGAATTTTCAGCTGCTTCAAAAATATTAAGAAATATTAAAGAAGAATTAGATACAGAAATAGATGCAGTAAAAGCAAAATATTCTACAGCATTTGCTGAAGCATCTAAAAATGCAGGCGAAGCATATCAAATGCTGCTTACATTAGTTAAAGGCAGCGAAGAATTATTTTTGGATAAAAAATCAATGAGCATTAATAATGTAAAATTTGGATACAGGAAAAAAACAGGTAAAATAGAAATTGATAATGAAGAATTTACTATAAATAAGCTGCAAGAGCTTTTTCCTGAAAATGCTGATATGTATTTATCTAAAAAAATAAGTGTATCTAAAAAAGCTTTAGATAGCTTAACCGCTGCAGAGCTTAAAAAAATTGGTGTAAATATTATCCAGGACAGTAGCGAAGCATTTGTTAAGCTTACTGATGATGAAGTGCAAAAATTAATTGATGCACTTGTAAAAGAATCAGCCAAAATGGCTAAGTAGGTGCGGTTATGAGTTGGAGCAAAAAAGTAATAGTAAACTATCATTTTATAAATGCAGCTTATGAAAATTTCTTTAATGAATTAAATATGTCATTTGATGCACTGCTTAAAAATGAAGATAGTTCAGGCACTTTTGATGCAGGACAGTCACATTTTTTTTGGAATATAAACAGCAAAGTGAATATTGCTGATACTGATACTTATTTTATTTCAGTAGTAAAAGAAAAATGTGTATGGCCTGTTTGGTTTAAAGAAAATGACGGCATCGCTGAAATACCATTAAGTGATGGCGCTCTTGGTGAGCTTTATTATGCAATAGTTAATCCTAAAGGTCGTTTTATACTATCACTTGCAGCTGCAGGCGGCGGACCAACAGGAGCTTTTAACAAATTTCTTAATGAATTTTCAAAAGACGGCAGTGTTAAATTAACGCCTTTATTTGAAGATAAAATTGAATTAACTGCATTATCATGGGATTTTATTAAAAAAATAGCTGTATCTTTTAAATTCCCTACTTATGAACATCAGGCAGAATTTATGGCATCAATGGCAGGCACATTATTTGGTTTATTAGATGAAGTTGATGGCTTAAGTGTTAATATTACAGTAGCAGCTCCTAAAGCAAAACAACAATTAAATGCAGCCCAAACAAAACGGGTAGCTAAAACACTGCTCGCAAATGAATTTTGTAATAAACTTGTGTTAAAAGGTGCTAATTTTGATGGCGAAGAAATGCAAGAGTTTGATTTAAAAAATGCTCAAGTTAAATATAAAGAAATGGTTGAAATCCCAGGCAGTTATATGGTGGAAGATGAAGCACTTCCTATTTTAAAAAGGGCTTATAATGATAGAAGCCATGACATTATAAAAGGATATTCCTATGATAGTTAAGTTATTCCCAATAGCACTTATTGTGCTTGATTTATGTGCGGCAGGTGTTTACCTGCTGCACGGTGATATACGCCACACAATCTACTGGGCAGCAGCTGCAACATTAACTGCAACAGTAATATTTTAAAGGTGATTTATGAGTATTACAAAAAAACAAATACAACTTATTCATATTGCTAAGCAGCAATTATGTATTGATGATGATACTTACAAAGAGCTGCTAGCAAATTATAATGTAACATCATCAAAAGATTTAACACAATTTCAGGCGGAGCATCTACTCCGCCATTTGCGTTCAAAAGGTTTTAGAATAGTTAAAACTGCCCGCAATAAAGCAAAAATAGGCGGTAAAACTATAAAATTAGCAAGCGCAGCACAACTTAAATTAATAGAAGTGCTTAAATCCAATATTGTTTGGAAAGTATCTTTTGAAAGCTGGTTAAATACTCGTATGAAAATTAAAAAGATACTAACAAGTAAAGACGCAACCAAAGTAATCGAAGGTTTAAAAGGTATGCTTAATATTACTACAAAACACATTGAATTTTTAATGCTGCCTTTTCCCGCCGGCTATGATATAGAAACCTTGCAAAATCAATGGTTTTTTGATATATTAGATAATAAATTAATCTATGTAGAAAATGGTGAGATATGCAGAGTAATAAAATAGAACAAAGTGAGGTTACAGCTTGCGATGCAATAGATAGTGATGATAAGTTAGCAATATTATTATCGTTACTTGGCGAAGATAAAGCACATGCACTTTGCTCTGAGTTCGGCGGCTCATCTATATATATACCTAAGGCTGATACTCTTAATCGTGAGCTGCGTAATAAAAAAATCATTTCTGATTATAAAGCTGGTGCATCTTTTCACCAGCTTCGCAAAAAATACCAGTTATCTGAAACAACCCTGCGCAATATAATTTTTAAATAAGATTTAAATTTTTTAGAATTTATAGACCTGGCAGCAAAAAATGCGGCGTTTAAATTTTTTAATCGGCGTTTAAATTTTTTATATCTGTGCACACTTGCAACATACATGTAATATTTTTTAACTGCACTTTATCGCAATATCGTTATTTTTTCTATCTCAGTTTTATTTATATAGTTTTTAGCTGCACTGGTTCAGCAATTAAAACTGAAATATGTAAAATAATTACGGCTCTTGACTATTATCTTTTCAGGAGATATAAGAAAAGAGTATGAAATACAATAGGTTAAGTAAATATAAAACTAAAAAAATAATTAAGTGTTTTTCAGAAGATATAACAGCAAGTTCAACATCAATATTATTAGGTATAAACAGAAATACAATTAATAGTTACTATAATAAATTTAGAGAGCTATTATTAGATTACTCTTTAAAAATAACAGGTAAAGAGTTTGGAGAATTTGAACTTGACGAAAGCTATTTTGGAGCAAAACGGATAAGAGGTAAACGAGGCAGAGGAGCAGCAGGTAAAACACCTGTATTTGGCTTATTAAAACGAGAAGGTAAAGTATATGTTACAATAGTTCCTAACTGTTCCAAAGAAGAATTAATGCCGATAATACAAGATAAAATAATAGAAGGCAGCACAATACATACTGATGGTTGGAGGGCATATGATGGATTAATTTTGAATGGTTATACACAACATATGAGTATATCATCATGCAAGTGAATTTAGTAGAGATAAATCTCATGTAAATTGGGAGATAAGTTTTTGGAGTTTTGCAAAGAGAAGACTGTCTAAATTTAATGGTCTAACTGATGAAAAATTTATCTTGCGAGCCTGTATCAAATTTTGTGTAAATTTCTTAATTTCCGTATTCCATCTCAAATCTATTTAAAGCAGGCTTCCAGTTTCTGATAGGAATTGTCCATTTTTTAGAAGCCTGTTTTATAGCTAAGAAGACAGCTTTAAAAGCAGACTGGTCATCAGGAAATATCTTTTTATTATTAACTGCTTTTCTAATAACACTGTTTAATGATTCAATGGCATTAGTAGTGTAGATAACTTTTCTTATTTCATCAGGGTAAGCAAATAAAGTAGAGATATTTTCCCAGTTATTTTTCCACATCCTGCTAATAGTAGGATATTTATTATCCC
>CAMWVK010000064.1 GCA_947177675.1 uncultured Mucispirillum sp. | reverse complement strand
CTTTATTATCATCTAAAAAAGATTTAGATGATGAATAAAGATAGAAAACTGCTAAAATAACAGCAGCAGCTGTTAAAATAACTAATGATACTAATGATATAAAAATTTTCTTTTTCATAATACCAACTTTAATATATGTTTTTTTTATGATATTATCAGCAAATAATATGTATTTCAAGCAGTTTATAGCATTTATTCATTTTTTATATAATATCTTTGACAATATATATAAAAGTTTACAAAACATATTAAGTTTGTTATATTATAAATATATACTAAATTTGGAGGTATAACTTTTGAGCTGGAGTAAAAAAGCTATAGTTTCGTATCATTTTATAGAAGCTGCTGTAGATGATTATTTTAATGAATTAAAACTTTCTTTTGATGCACTTCTTAAAAGTGAAGACAGTTCTGGCACTTTTGATGCTGGGCAGTCACATTTTTTTTGGAAAATAAATAATAAAGTGGATATTGCTGCAACAAATACTTATTTTATTTCAGTAGTAAAAGAAAAAAGTGCATGGCCTGTATGGTTTAGGGAAGATGAAGGCATTGCAGAAATCCCATTAAATGATGGTGCTCTTGGTGAGCTTTATTATGCAATAGTTAATCCTGAATCTCGTTTTATTTTATCACTTGCAGCTCTAGGTGGCGGACCGATTGGAGCATTTAAAAAATTTCTTAATGAGTTTTCAAAAGACGGCAGTATAAAATTGACCCCTTTATTTGAAGATAAAATAGATATAACTACATTATCATGGGATTTTTATAAAAAAATAGCCATATCAATTAATTTCCCAAGTTATGAATACAGTGCAGAGTTTATGACTACAAAAGAAGGCAGTTTATTAGGGCTTATAGATGAACTTGGTGGTTTAAAAGCTGATATTACAATTTCTGCTCCAAAACAAAAACAAAACTTAAATACAAGCGGAACAAAAGAAATTGCAAAAGCACTGCTTATTAATGATTTTTGCAGTAAACTTGTTTTAAAAGGCTCTGATAATGACGGAGAAGAAATTCAGGAGTTTGATTTAAAAAATGCACAGGTAAAATATAAAGAAATGGTTGAAATTGCAGGAAGCTATATGACAGAAGATGAAGCTCTGCCAATTCTCAAAAGAGCATTTAATGATAGAAGTCATGATTTAATACATTTATCGGAGTAAAGAATGATATTTAAAAGCAAAAAAGAAGATATTGCAAAACCTAAAACTATTGCTGATATTTTAACATATCAAGCATTTAAAAATAGCAGTAAAAAGTATATATTTTTTAAAGATATTATTTATACTTATGCACAGGCGGAAAAAATGTGTAATAAAATTTCAAGAGTGCTTGCTTTTTCAGGCATTCGTAAAGGTGACAGAGTAGCCATAATGATGGAAAATTCACCTTATTTTATATTTGCTGCTTTTGCTGTTTCAAAAGCTGGAGGTATAATAGTTCCAGTAAATACTTTTTTAAAAGATAAAGAAGTCAGCTATATTGTTTCAAATTGCGAAGCAACAGCAATATTTACTTCTGAAAAATTTAAAGGAATAATAAATAAAGTTAAAGAAGACTGCTCTTGTTTACAGTCAGTTTTTTCATTTGATGATAGTGCTGCAAACTGGGGGGCTGAAAATGTATTAGTTAAAGATAAAAATATGAGTGAACTGCCACTTGAAATAGATATAAAAAAAGAAGATACTGCTGTTATTATTTATACATCAGGCACAACAGGTGTCCCAAAAGGTGCTATGCTTTCTCATGGTAATTTAATAAGTATGGTGGAAATGGCAGCTGTATCTTATAAAATGACACATAAAGACAGATTTTTACTGTTTTTACCAATGTTTCATATATATTCTTTTGAAGTAACTATTATGTTTCCATCATTTTTAGGTGCATCTATTGTTATTTTAGAATCAGTAATGGATTTAAAAACTAAAAAATTCAGAGATATATTAATATTCAAACGGCCTACTGTAATGGCAGCAGTGCCAACAGTTTATTCAGCATTAGTTAAAGCAAAAATGCCAAAACTTTTTATTAAATTTATTTATCCTATCAAAATACATTTGTGCAGCGGTTCTGGACTGCCTGTTGATATTTATAATAAATTTCAGCAAAAATTTGGTATATCATTAATTGAAGGTTATGGGCTTTCAGAGGCTTCTCCAGTTGTAGCAGGAAACACTCTAGATGACCCCAGAGCAGGCACAGTAGGCAGAGCATTTTATGGTGTATCTGTTAAAATTGTTGATAAAGATGATATGGAAGTGCCAAGAGGTGAAGTTGGTGAAATTATAGCTAAAGGACCTAATATTATGCAGGGATACTGGAAAATGCCAAAAGAAACTGCTGAAGCTATAAAAAATGGCTGGTTTTTTACAGGTGATTTAGGCACTATGGATAATGATGGATTCATAACTATTGTTGACAGGAAAAAAGACTTAATATTAGTTAAAGGAATGAATGTTTATCCTAGAGAGATAGAAGAACATATCCATAATATAAAAGGTGTAGAAGCTGCTGCAGTTATCAGTGTACCTGATGAAGACGGCGATGAAACTATACTTGCTTATATTAAAAAAGACCCAGATATAAATATTACAGAAAAAGATGTTAAAGCATATTTGAAAAAATATATAGCTAATTTTAAAATACCTAAATATGTATATTTTCCAAATGAACTGCCATTAACAACTATTGGTAAAATCTTAAAAAGAAAATTAAAAGAAATGGTTATTAAAGGGGAAATTGAAGGCATAAAATAAAAAAGGAGTATAGATTGATTAATGCCATGTTCGGAGCAGTAACTGCATTAAATGCTGCAGCTGTAGTTTCTGCTGTAACAGCCAATAATATTGCAAATGTAAAAACACCAAGTTATAAATCTAACAGTGCATTTTTATCTGAGCTTAGTGCTGGTGGAATAAAACTTAGTGCTATAAGACCAAATGATAATCAAGGCAGTCTTATACATACTGGTGTGCCATCTGATATTGCAGTTTTTGGTAATGGCAGTAAAAATGATTTATTAAATACATATGGCTATGCAGCAGGTAAGTTTTCTGTAGATGATTTTGGTAATTTCAGAGGTCCTTATGGTGAACTTCTTTTTACTGGGGCAGGTGGTAATGTTAAGATTGATAATGATGGTAATTTATATAGTGATGGCAAACTGCTTGGCACAATAACTCCAGTAGAGACAGAAGGGCAGGAATATGAGCCAACAGGTTTCAGTATATTATCAGGATATATGGTTTCATCTAATGTAAATATTGCTGATGAAATGATAAATAATATAGTAAATCAAAGGTTTTTTGAGGCAAATGCTATAACAATAAAAACAAGTGATGAAATGCTTGGCACAGTAATTAATTTAAAGGCATAAAAATGAAATTTACTGATAAACCATTAAAATGGACAAATGAGCCTGCAAAATATTCTATTTATGATAATGAGATAGTTATCACTACATCTCCATATACGGATTTATGGCAGAAAACTTATTATAAGTTTATAAATGATAATGCTCCAATGTTGCAGACAGAAACAGATGAAAAATTTTTTTCCTTTATTGTTAAAGCATCATTTAATATAAGCCATAGATTTGACCAGTGTGGTATAATAGTTTATTTAGATAATGAAAATTGGATAAAAGCTTCTATTGAGTATGAAAACCAAACATTTCAAAATTTAGGAAGTGTAGTAACAAATTTAGGTTATTCAGACTGGGCAACTTCCAATATATCTGCAGAGATAAAAGAAATATGGTATAGATTAAGCCGCAGAGAAAGTGATTTTAAAATTGAATATTCACTTAATGGTATTGAATATAACCAAATGAGAATATGCCACTTATATAAAGCAGATAATACAATATCTTTTGGTATATATGCATGCAGTCCAGAAAATTCTTCATTTAAAGCAGTTTTTTCAGATATGAATATTATAGAATGTTTATGGTATGCTCATGATGGGCAGCAGCCAGACAGCAATTTATTATAATTATAATTTTACAAACTCATAGATTACAGTATGTTGAAATTTATGTACTTTTTCTATTTTAATCCCGCTGTCCATAAAACTTTTTTTATTAAGAGATAAAATATATATGAAAATGGAAAAGATTATTGCATTCTGCTTTTTTTACAATTTTAGAAACTAAATTTAAAAATAATTTAATATTTTAATATATATAGAATAATTTAAAGCCTGCTATTAATTATAATAACAGGCTTTAATGTATTTAAAATTGTTTACTGTTTACATCATCAAGAATATCTTTTGCAACCTGAGATACTCTTGCACTAATATCTGAAGATATATTTGCCACTCTTACATTTTCACTTGTATCAGATTCCAACTGCGAAATGGTATCGCTTATATATTTAATACCTTCTGTTTGTTTATTTATAGAAACGGTTATATCATTAATACTATCAACTAATTCATTGATACTTGTTTCAATATCTTCTAATGAATGTTGTGTATTTTCTGCAAGTTTACGAACTTCATCAGCTACAACAGCAAATCCTCTTCCATGTTCTCCGGCTCTTGCTGCTTCAATAGAAGCATTCAGGGCTAAAAGGGTAGTTTGGTCAGCAATAGTTTTTATAATTTTGATTATCTCTCTTGCATTTTCTCCTTTTTTAACCACTTCAGTTGTTTGGTCCTGAATACTTTGCATAAAATCTGCAATTTGTGTAGTTGAACCTGCTGTTTTTTGCAGCATTGAGGCTTGAAAATTCGTATGTTGATTTAGAGTATCAACTGCTTCTGTTAATGCTCTCGCATCATTTGATAACGACTCAGCAAATTTACAGCTTGTATTAAGCATTTTACGAATTTCATTTCCTAAAGTATTAGTAACCATTCCTACACGACCATCAGCATTTACAACTTCTGTTGAAAAATTTAATTGAGTATAGGCATCAAATACTCTCATAATATCTGTTAAATCGCCTCCTACCGAGTTTGTTAAGAAATTTAAAAGGTCATTCATAGAATCTTTTAATCTGTTTAGTTCAGGATTTATACCCATAAGTTGGATTCTGTTTGTAGTGTCTCCATCTTTTACTTTTTGTATAACATTAATGGCATTTTGTACTAAAGCACTATCCTGCTCTGTATCGCTCTTTGTTTTTTTAATATCATTTTCTATAATTTTTGACATTGAACCAAATTCATCTTTTGAATTTATAGATATAAAATTAATATCTTTACTTTCATGATGAAGAAATGAAAAAAAAACTTTTGAAATTATACTCTAAGGCTCTCATACTTTTAATAATATTTGCATAAAACATATATACAAATGGGAAAAATATAATACAAAATACTATTACCCCTATTATCAAGGATTTAGCAATAATGCTTTTAAATTTACTTATAATATCACGAGAATTGTTATCAACATATCCTTGCAATGTATCTATATATACACCTGTAGATATCCATATATTGTCCGTATTTGGAATAATTACTGCATAGCCTATTTTATCTGCGATTGCCAAACTACCATCTGGTTTAGGTTTTGAAAATGCAAAATAAACAAATTTACCTTCTTGACTTTGAGATTTTGCAGTTTCAAATAATTCTCTTACATAATAAACACCATTATCATCTTTTGCATCATAAAGAGATTTCCCAATTAAATCTTTTCTAGTAGGGTGAGCCACAGGAACATGTTCCTTATAAACAAAGAAATATCCACTTTTATCTTCTTCAAAACGAAATTTGTCAATTGCATTATCTATAATTTTTATTTGTTCATTTTCTGGCAGTCCTTTTACTAACTCTCCCAGTGATGCCGCCATAGAATCTGTAGCAAGCTTTATTTTTTGCTCTACTTCCTGCTTAAGCAGTATATTAATTTGACTGCTTGTTTCTTTTGTCATCTTGCTTTCATGTAACATAACTATTAATAAAATGGCAATAACGCCTACAAAAACACTGCATACCAATGCAAAGACTTTAAATTTCATAGAGAGATACTGCATGGATATAACCTCCAAGCTATAAATAATTTATAACATTAATAATATTTTCACGGCTTTTCCATGTATAGAAAAGCCGTGTTTTGGTTACTTAATATATTCTATCAGGTAATGAATCAATTTTTGCTGATTTTGGGCTTGAAGGCTGTTGTTTTCTGCCAAAACATACACCTAAGTTTTCATGTAATGTAAGAACACCTAAATCAACATGTCTTTGAACTATAGCATCTTTTGTTACCATATAGCGTATTTCGCCATTACCAGTAATATGAGATACTGTAACACCATGAATATTATCAATTAAAAGCTGAACTGCAGCAGCACCAACTTCTTTACCAAAGTTTGCATCATAAGCAGAGCTTTCACCGCATCTAACAATATGACCAGGGTTTACATCTCTAACTTCTGGAATTTCAAGAAGACCTTCTACATACATACCAGACTTTTTCATAAATTTTTTAACATCTGGGTCAGCTTTAAGCATTTCTTCTATTTTATTTTTCACAAATTTACCAGCACCTGCAAGTTTAACATGACCAAAAGCATCTTTAGCACCACCTTCAGAGAAAAGGTTGCCATGTTCATCTTTAACGCCTTCTGCAACAACTATTGTATATGTTCCAGCTTTAACATCACTTGATAAAATTCTTCTCATATATGTGTTTTTAATGTGTTCATAAACTGCATTAAAATCAACTGGAACTTCTGGTATTAATATACAGTCAGCATCTGCTGCAATACCACCGCGAAAAGCTGTATGACCTGCATATCTGCCAAATACTTCCATAACCATTATTCTGTTGTGAGTTCTGCCTGTAGTTTTTAAATCTTCAAGTATAGTTGCGATTTTATTAATAGTGGAATCACCACCAACAGAGTATGTTTGTAAATCTAAATCCATAGTTTTAGGAGCATGAACAACAGGAATACCATTTTCATGAAGGTCAACAACAACACTGCCTGTATCATCACCACCAGATATTACAAGACCATCAATATTAAATTTTTTAAGACCATCAACAATTCTTTTATATTTATTATCGTCTTTAATTTTAGAAATTTTAACACGAGAGTGACCAGCTTCACTTCCTGCTCTGATAGATTTAATATCTTCACTTCTATCACCATTTAAGCTTGTTAGACTTTCAAAATCAACTAAATTATAAAGACCAGCATAACCGTTAGGTATGACTAATGCACCAATTCCTTTTGATTCTGCCATTTTTGCAGCACCTCTTACAACTGCATTAAGACCACCGCAGTCTCCTCCTGCTGTAATAATTCCTATGTTACGAATGTTACCCATAAAACCCCCTGATTTTATTTTTTATTGATTTAGCAAATTATAGTATGAAGAATAAAAAAAGTCAATATTTATTTAAA
>CAMWVK010000063.1 GCA_947177675.1 uncultured Mucispirillum sp. | reverse complement strand
CTTATAATGAAAGTATATACTCTTATGTAAATAATATTCATACAGAGGAGGGAGGTACACATGAAGCAGGTTTTAAAGCAGCTTTAACTAAGGCTTTTAACTCTTTTGTTACAAAGAACAACCTTGTTAAAGAGAACAACTTATCAGGGGAAGATATTCGTGAAGGAATGTCTGCTGTTTTATCTATAAAAATGACAGACCCTGTTTTTGAAGGTCAGACAAAAACTAAACTTGGTTCAAATAATGCAAAAACAGCTGTTGAATCTATTGTAAGTCCTGCATTGCAGGATTATATGGAAGAAAATGGGGTTATTGTTAAAAAAATTCTTGAAAAAGCATTACAGGCTTATATGGCAAGGGAAGCTGCAAGAAAAGCTAAAGAGTTAACTAGAAGAAAATCTGCTCTTGAAAGAGATTCTTTACCCGGTAAACTTGCAGACTGCCATGAAAAAGACCCTGCAAAAGCAGAAGTATTTATAGTTGAGGGGGATTCTGCTGGCGGCTCTGCAAAACAGGGTAGAAACTCAGACTTTCAGGCTATTCTTCCACTTCGCGGTAAAATCTTAAATGTGGAAAAAGCACGACTTGATAAAATGCTTTCTTCTCAAGAAATTAGAAATATGATTACTGCTTTTGGTGCTGGTATTGGTAAAGATGCATTTAATCCAGAAAAACTTCGCTACCATAAAATTATTATTATGACAGATGCGGATGTAGATGGTGCTCACATTGCCACACTTTTATTAACATTTTTCTTCCGCCATATGAGGGAATTAATAGAAAGAGGATATGTATATCTTGCTAATCCGCCTTTATATAAAGTTACAAGGGGTAAATCAAGCAGATTTGTAAAAAATGACGATGAACTTGAAAATTTTCTGCTTGATTCTGCATTATCTGATTTTACTATGGCTAATTTAAAAGCAGGCAGGTCTAAACCTTTATTTATACAACTCTTAAAATATGAAAAACATTTGGATAAGCTGATAAAAAAAGGCTATAACGAAGAAATGGCAGAAACTTTTGCCACATATAAAGATATTGATGCAAAACTTTTTGAATCAAGGCAGCAGGTAGAAAAGTTAAAATCATATCTTGACAGTATTAATGCTTTTGAAGACTATAAAAATGTTGAAATAGTGTTTAATGAAGAATTTTCTAAATATAGTATTACTTTTGAGAAAAAACATGAAAAAATATTTATTGATACTCATCTTGTATTAAGCAGTGATTTTAAAGAGCTTCGCCGTATAGGCTCATATATTTCTGAAATGGGACCTGCACCTTATAAAATTACTTTAAAAGATAATTCTATTGTGGAATTTGATAAACTTTCATCTTTAATTAATTTTGTGGATACAAGGGGCAGAAAAGGTTTGGATATTTCAAGGTTTAAGGGTCTTGGTGAAATGAACCCTGAACAGCTTTGGGAAACTACAATGGATCCAGAAAAAAGAAGCCTTTATAAAATTAATATTGAAGATGCAGAAGCAGCAGATGAACTCTTTTCATTATTAATGGGTGATACTGTTGGACCTAGAAGAGAGTTTATTGAAATGAATGCATTAAATGTCCGCAACCTTGATATATAGGAATGGTGAAAATAAATGAGTGATATGTTAGATAAAAATATTCAAGATGTATCAATAGAAGATACTCTTAAAAACAGCTACTTAGACTATGCAATGAGTGTTATTGCAGGAAGGGCACTGCCAGATGTAAGGGATGGCTTAAAACCAGTTCACAGGCGTGTTCTTTTTACAATGAATGAAATGGGTGTGCAGTATAATAAGCCTAATAAAAAATCTGCCCGTATTGTTGGTGATACTATGGGTAAACTTCATCCCCATGGTGACAGTGCTATTTATGATGCACTTGTTCGTCTTGCTCAAGATTTCTCAATGCGTTATCCACTTGTTATTGGTCAGGGTAACTTTGGCTCAATAGATGGTGATAGTGCTGCTGCATCCCGTTATACTGAAGCTAGAATGGCTCGCATAAGTGATGAGCTTATGGCAGATATTGACTGTAATACAGTAGATTTTATGCCAAACTATGACGGCTCTATGACTGAGCCTACAGTTTTCCCTACTAAAATACCTAACCTTTTAATAAATGGTATTTCTGGTATTGCTGTTGGTATGGCAACAAATATTCCACCACATAACTTAACAGAAGTTATGGACGGACTTCTTTATATGATAGACGAAGAAAACTATACAGAAGAAGGTTTATTTAATATTATAAAAGGTCCTGATTTTCCTACAAGTGGTATTATTATGGGAAAAGGTGATATTATAAATGCTTATAAAACAGGCAGAGCAAGCATAAGGATTAGAGCAAAAGCTGAAGTAGTTGAAGTTAAAGGCGGCAAAGAGCAGATTGTTATTACAGAAATACCTTATCAGGTAAATAAATCTGTGCTTGTAGAAAAAATTGCTGAACTTGTAAATGAGAAAAAAATACCCGGTATTACTGATATTAGAGATGTATCAAGTATGAAAGGTATTAAAATATTAATAGATGTTAAAAAAGGCGAATCAGCAGAAGTTATATTAAACAGGCTTTATAAATTTACTGCATTAGAATCTTCTTTTGGTTTTAATATGGTTGCACTTGTTGGAGGCAGACCGCAGCTTTTAACTTTAGAAAATATTTTAACAGAATTTTTGAACCACAGAATAGAAGTTGTTACTAGAAGAACACGCTATAAACTTATGAAAGCAGAAGAAAGAATGCATATAGTTGAAGGTTTAAGAATAGCTGTTCAAAATATTGATGAAGTAGTTAAGATAATTAAAGAATCAAAAGATACTCCTGCTGCTAAAAAAGCATTAATAGACAGATTTGATTTATCAGAAGTGCAGTCTCAGGCAATACTTGATATGCGTCTTGCTAAAATTACAGGACTTGAAATTGATAAATTAAATGAAGAATACGAACAGCTTAAAAAAGATATAGAATACTATAACTCTATACTTAATTCTAAATCAAAACTTATGAGTGTTATCAGAGAAGAAATAGTTGATATTAAAACAAGATATGGTGATGAAAGGAAAACTGAAATTGCTGACAGTACTGATGATATTGACTATGAAGATTTAATCCCAAATGATGAAATGGTTGTTACAATAACTCATAACGGCTATATTAAAAGAACACTTCTTAATAACTTTACAGCACAGAAAAGAGGCGGTAAAGGTAAAATAGGTGCTGCAAATAAAAGCGAAGATTTTCTTGAAGAAATAATTTATACAACAAATAAAAGCCACCTTTTTATATTTACTACTAAAGGCAAAGTGCATTTCTTGAAAGTGTATCAGATACCAGAGCAGTCTAGAGAATCTAAAGGCAGACATATTTCTAACCTTTTAACCTTGGATGAAAATGAAAAAATAGCATCATTTTTAACACTGCCTGAAAAAGATGAAACAAAATCTATTTTCTTTGCTACAAAATTTGGTATAGTAAAACGGGTTAAAACTGTTGAATTTAAAAGCGGCAGAAGCGGCATAATTGCACTTAACTTAAAAGATAATGATGAGATAGTTACTACACTGTTAACTGGAGATAATGATAAAGTATTCCTTGCTACAAGAGACGGTAAAACTATACAGTTTAGTGTTGGAGATGTTCGCCCTATGGGAAGAACTGCTACAGGTGTTCGCGGTATAATGCTTGAAAGAGATGATGTGGTTGTTTCTGCAGAGGTTGTAGAAGAAGACAGCCCGCTTTTAGCTGTAACATCATTAGGTTATGGCAAGGGCACTGATAAAGATGAATACAGGCTCCAATCCCGTGGCGGTAAAGGTTTAAAACTTATGAAACTTACTTCTAAAACTGGACTTGTAGTAGGTGTAAGGCAGATTCATCAAGATGAAGATGATATTATGCTTATTACTAAAAATGGTAAAACAATAAGAATTGCAGCATCTGAAGTATCAGTTATTGGCAGAAATACACAAGGCACAAGACTTATGAATACATCAGGTGATGAAATCATTTCCTTTACTGTTGTTCCAAAAGATGACAGCGAAAATGAAGAAGAAATACAGGGGGAAGATAATGGCAGTAATTCTTGATGGTAAAATGTTATCTGCTAAATTTAGAGATAATCTGAAAAAAGAAACAGCAGAATTAAAGAGTAAAACTGGCAAAATGCCTGGTATTGCAGTAATACTTGCAGGTGATGACCCTGCCAGCAGTGTATATGTTAATTCAAAAGAAAAAGCAGCTGTTGAAGCAGGTTTTTATTCTGTTGTGGAAAGAATAAGTGCTGATGTTACTACTGAAGATATACTTACTCTTATAAGTAAATATAATAGTGATGATAAAATACATGGAATATTGGTGCAGCTGCCACTTCCAAAAGGCTGTGATGAAAAAACTATTTTAAGGGCGATAAGACCAGAAAAAGATGTAGACGGTTTTCATCCTTATAATGTTGGTCTTTTAAATATAGGCGAAGACTGCCTTATGCCATGCACACCTTTTGGTGTAATGAATATGATGGCTGATTATGGTATAGAATTAACTGGAAAAAATGCAGTAGTTATTGGCAGAAGTAATATTGTTGGAAAGCCTATTGCTGCTATGCTTACAAAAGCTAATGCAACAGTTACTATATGCCACTCTAAAACAAAAGATTTGATGTCAGTATGTGCAAATGCTGATATATTAGTAGCAGCTATAGGCAGACCTAAATTTGTTACAAAAGAATTTGTGAAAGAAGATGCTGTTGTAATAGATGTGGGTATAAACAGAGTAGACGGCAAACTCTGCGGCGATGTAGATTTTGAAACTGTAAAAGATAAATGCTCTTATATTACGCCTGTTCCCGGTGGTGTTGGTCCTATGACTATTACTACACTTATGCAGAATACTTTAAAAGCATTTAAAATGATAGAGAATTTATAATGATTAATACTGATACTATTGCTGCCCCCATTACGCCACTTGTAACAAGCCCTGTTATAACACTGCGTATTTCAGGAAGTAATGCATTGAAAGTTTATTCTTTAATGGAAAAGGGTGGCAAAAGTATCAATATATCTGATATTAAGCCAAACTATATGAGCCTTTACCGCTTTAATGTTGGAAAAGAAAATCTTCATGATGATGTTTTAGCAGTTTATTTTAGAGCTCCCCATTCTTTTACTGGCGAAGATGTGGTAGAAATATCTTTTCATGGAAATCCTGTTCTTGTTAATGCTGCACTATCTGCAATCTATTCTCTAAATATCAGATCTGCAGAGGGTGGCGAATTTTCTAAGCGTGCTTTTTTAAACGGCAAAATAGATTTAACTCAGGCAGAATCTATTCAGGAATTAATCTCTGCAAAATCTGTGGAAGGTGTTAATTCTGCATATAATCAGCTGCAGGGTTCTTTAAGACATGAGCTTGATGGTATAAAGGATATACTTTTAAAAATGAAAGCTGTAATGGAAGCAAAAATAGATTTTCCAGATGAAGATACAGTTGATGAAGAACTGCCAGTTTTAAAGCGGGACTGCGAAAGTATTTTATTAGTTATAGACCGACTTATTTCATCATATAAAAGTTATAGAAATGCTAACCGCGGCTTAGAGATAGTTATTGCAGGAAAACCAAATGTTGGTAAATCTTCTTTAATGAATGCTTTTTTAAAAGAAGAAAGAACCATTGTTTCTGATACCCCCGGCACAACAAGGGATTTTATTAAAGAAAGCCTGTATATTGGCGGTATTCCTGTACATTTAACAGATACAGCAGGTATCAGATTATCAGATGAAAATATAGAGCAGATAGGAATAGAGAGAAGCAGGCAGAAAATAGAAACTGCAGATATTGTGCTTTTACTTTTTGATGTATCTAACCCATTAACTGAAGAAGATTATAATATATTAGAAGATACTAAAAACTCTAACCGTATTATTATTGGTAACAAGCTGGATATTGCAGATGATAAATCTTATGATAAAGCAGATATTTATGTTTCAGCAAAAACTGGTTTGAATGTAGAAAAACTTGCAGAACTTCTCCGTGAAAAAATAAGTTTATATGATAATGAAATAAAATCAAATGCTGCAGCAATTACTGAAAGACATCATACTATATTAATAGAGATTAAAAAAAATATTGAAAAAATAAACTTATCTCTTGGCATATATCCTATTGATATGCTCTGTATTGATTTGGAAAGAGCAGTCAGCTTACTTTCAGAAATTACAGGTGATACCTACACTGAAAAAATATTAGATATAGTCTTTTCTTCATTCTGTATAGGGAAGTAATATTCTTTTAAGTATAATTTATTGTTTATGATATAAACTGCTAATCATATTTTAACTGCAAGTCCTATTGTGCCTGTAAGTATAAGTATTAAGCCAAGTATAGTTTTTTTATTCATTTTTTCATCAAATATAAAATATGAAAGTATTATTGCTACAAGCAGGCTTAGCTTATCTATTGCAGCTACTGCGGAAGTAATACCAGTTTGCAGTGCTTTATAGTATAAAAGCCAGCTGCTGCCGCCAGATATACCTGAAAAAACTATAAACTTGACTTCTGATTTATTTATGTTTTTAAATTCTTTAAAATCTTTTTTTATAAAAATTATAAGCCATGCAGCAATTACTACTACAAATGTTCTTACAGCACTGCCTAAGTTTGATTCTATATTATTAATACCTGCTTTTCCAAAAATTGGAGTAAGTGCTGAAAATAAAAGTGAAAGCAGTGCATATATAATCCATTTATTGTTATCAGTATCTTCACTTTTGTTTTTATAATCTATCATAAAGTATGTGCCAATAGTAATTACTATTACACCAAACATCTTATTTGCAGTTATTTCTTCGTGAAGAAAAATAAAAGATAATAAAATAGTTAATACTAAACTTCCTTTACTTAATGGGGATACTTTATTCACATTTCCAAACTGCAGTGCTTTATAATAGTAATACCAGCCTGCACCAGTAGAAAGTCCTGAAAGTATTAGAAATAGTAATGTTTTACTTTCAATACTATATATTTGATTATGTGAGCCTGTTATTAAAACTATGATTATGGAAAAAATAAATATAACTACTGTTCTTAAAGCAAGTGCTATATTTGTATTTGTTGTGTGCACACCTTTTTTCAAAAATATTGTTGTAACACCTGCACATACTGCTGATGCTGCTGCATATAATATCCACATCTTTGTATCCTAAAATTATACTTTTATATCAACAATTTACACTATCTAATTCATATTTTGCCCTGTAAGCCGTTTTTTTTGCTGTTTATGTATTATTATACCCTAAAATTGATTACAGGGCAGATTTTTAAGCAGCTATATTCTGCTTTTTATAGAGATGATACTTAAATTTTTTCATTATCTGTTTTTTAAAAGCTCTATATTTTATAC
>CAMWVK010000062.1 GCA_947177675.1 uncultured Mucispirillum sp. | reverse complement strand
CCAGGTATTTACATTTTCAATGACAGCATTTGCTGCTGATGCAAAAGATGGGATCTATGACCCAAGAAAAGAAAAAAATAATATTGTTGTAAAAATGGAACTGCTTGACAAGAAAAAAAATCAATATATAGGTGATATTGTTATAACAGAATCCCCTTATGGATTAGTTTTTACTCCATTTATTAAAGGCAATATTAGAGAAGGACTCCATGGATTTCATATTCATGTTAACCCAGATTGTGGTCCTGATGAAAATGGGACATTAGGTATGAAAGCAGGCGGACACTGGGATCCTGCTAAAACAAATAAACATTCTTTTCCATGGGATAATAACGGACATAAAGGTGATTTACCAGCTTTATATTTTGACAGTAAAGGTATGACATCTAACCCTGTTCTTGCACCAAAAGTTAAATCATTAAAGGAAGTAAGAAATCATTCTCTAATGATACATATTGGCGGTGATAATCACCATGATGTTCCTGCTGCATTAGGTGGCGGCGGTGCAAGAGTTGCCTGTGGTGTTATAAAATAGTAGACTTATAATAAATTAAATATTGTACTTAATTTATTAATATATTAATGCTGATAAAATTTGACATAACTTTTCAAAAAATATGCCCCATTTAGTATATAACAAATGGGGCATTTCTTCTGTTAAATATATATTTATATTATTCTTCTACCCAGCTTTGAGCACGCTTAACAGCTTTATGCCATTCATAAAGTTGTTTTTCTCTGCGTTCTTGAGACATTTGTGGCTCAAAACATCTGTCTAATTTCCACATAGAACGCACTTCTTCTTCACTGCTCCAAAAATTAACTGCTAAACCAGCAAGATATGCAGCACCTAATGCAGTTGTTTCTGTGATTACAGGGCGTTCAACTACCACATCAAGCATATCTGCCTGACATTGCATAAGCATATTATTGCGACTTGCTCCACCATCTACTCTTAATGTACTCATTTTTATACCAGCATCTTTTTCCATACAGCGAACTATATCTAAAGACTGATAAGCAATAGACTCTAAACCAGCACGAGCAATATGAGCTTTAGTTGTTCCTCTTGTAATACCAACTATTGTGCCTCTTGCATAAGGGTCCCAGTATGGAGCACCAAGACCTGTAAATGCAGGCACAATATATACTCCGCCATTATCAGAAACAGATTTACCAAGAGCTTCCGTATCTGATGTATTTTTAATAATCTGCAAACCATCTCTAAGCCACTGAACAACTGCACCGCCTATATAAACAGAGCCTTCAAAAGCATAGTGAAGCCCTCTGCCAGAATCCCATGCTACTGTTGTAAGAAGATTATTTGCACTTAATTTATGCATTTTACCTGTATTCATAAGTAAGAAACAGCCTGTGCCGTATGTATTTTTTGCCATACCTTCTTTTGTGCAGGCATTACCATAAGTTGCAGCCTGCTGGTCTCCAGCATCTCCTGCTATTGGTATTGGGGCTCCTAAAAATTCAGGGTGCATTTCCCCCATTATACCTGATGATGGCATTACTTTTGGTAAAAGTGATTCAGGAATATCTAAAAGCTCTAATAAATCTTTATCCCACATACCTGTATTGATATTAAAAAGTAATGTTCTGCTGGCGTTTGATGGGTCCGTAGCATGAACAGAGCCTTTTGTAAAATTCCAAATAAGCCATGTATCTATATTACCAAATAGTAAATCGCCTTTTTCTGCTAACTCTCTTGCACCATTAACATTATCAAGTATCCATTTTATTTTTGTGCCTGAAAAATATGAATCTAAAATAAGTCCTGTTTTTTCTCTAATTAAGTCAGTTTTTCCCTCTGCTTTTAATTTGTCGCAGTATGCTGATGTTCTTCTATCCTGCCAAACAATAGCATTATATATTGGAGCACCAGTTTTTTTATTCCATACAACAGTTGTTTCCCTCTGGTTAGTAACACCTACTGCTGCTATATCTTTAGATGATATACCTGCATTTTTTACACATTCTCTCACAACTGATGATTGAGTATCAAATATTTCATTAGGGTTATGTTCTACCCAGCCATCCTGTGGAAAAATCTGAGAAAATTCCTGCTGAGCTATCTGCACTATATTACTTTCTCTGTCAAATAATATAGCTCTTGAACTTGTTGTTCCCTGATCTAATGCTAAAACATATTTTCCCATAAACTTGTGCCTCCTTAATATTAAATTATGAAAGAAAATAATATATTAATAAATAGTGTATTTACTGCAATAGAAAATGCAGGTGGGTCAATATGGTTGCCACCATGGTTCCAGAAAACTCTTGCACCAAATTCCTGCACTGCCATACCCATAATACCGCCTAATATACCAAAAAGTATTGCTGTATTTGCTCCAACAAGTGGTTCAGTATGTAAAAACATTAATGCACCAACAAGGCTTATAGCATGTGTAACTGGTACTTTTCCTATTGCACCTTGACCTAAAGCCATCATTGTAAGCATAATACCAGATATGCCCCATGTAAAAAACAGAGGCACAGTCCATGCAAGACTTGCATTAATCTGACCACTTTCAACTAATGGGCGAAGAACTGATAATGTACCTGCTGCAATTGCTGCAGAAACACCACCCATAGATATACCAATCATCATAAGAAGTGGTTTGGGTGTCATATAACCGCACCATGATAGTTCATAATGATTTGTTCCAAATATACCATGCTGCTGGATAGATTCTCTGCTTCCAAAAATACTTTCTTTTAAAAATAGCACACGAGAAAGCAGTGATAAAATAATAATTGAAATTGCACCTGTATCACCTAACTGAATAAAAGGTATTTTTGATAATAACATTGCAAAATAGAAAGAGATAACAGCTGTTATACCGCCAACAAATAAAACATCCCAGGAAGTCCCCATAAGAGGAGTAACTATATCCTTAGCATTATTAGTTGGGTGATTTTTTTTAACACCGTGAGAATAAGTAGCAGCAACTACACCTGATAAGAAGCCACCAGCCGCAGGTCCAAATATTGGCCCTAATGCTACCTGCATTAAAATAAAATCCGAGCCACCTGCTAATACTACTAATGCACCCATTACTGCAATAATAGTACATAAAATGAATGCCCATAATGCACCTATACTTGCACCAAATATACCACCGCAAAAAGCATAGATAATAGTAACCATAACACTACTCATGAATACCTCCTCAATTTTTTTTATGTATTGATTACATCTTACTCTATAATCACTCCTTAATTCTAAACCCTATACTTATAAAATTATTTTATTTATTTTCTATTAATTTTCTAATAACTGTAACAGGGTGATAAGCTCTCTGACCTGTCCCATGTTTAATCTGTGTCTGACATGTTCCACATTCAGTTGTAACTATATCATAGTTACTATTTTTAATTGTATCAAAAAGCTCTTTACCAACTTCCATACCTATTTGATATTTTTCCTTTTTAAATCCATAACTTCCAGAAATACCACAGCATCCAGCCTGTGCATTCTGCACTTTGATGCTTGTAAGCTTTTCAATTAAGTCTATACTTGGCAAGCCTATACCTTGGGCTCTTAAATGACATGGAGAATGGTATATAATTGATTTTTCAGAAGTTTTGCCTGCAAAACTTAATTCACCGCGTTCTACACAGCCCATAAGAAATTCCTGAGCATCCATTACACCACCTTTATAGCTGTCATACACAACTTCTGGAAACATCTCTGGCACATCTTTTTTAAACATTAAGGAACAGCTTGGACACCCTGTAACAACAGGAATACCTTTTTCTTGATATTCTTTAATAACTGCCACATTTTTTGCTGCATTTTTTGCTGCATCTTTCATAAAGCCGTTAGATACGAGCGGCAGACCACAGCATGAAAACTGTTCAGGAACTATTACTTCATATCCTGCCTGATTAAATATCCATATCATATCTAAACCAATGGAATAATCATAATCATCAACATAACAGCCTGGAAAATAAACTATTTTTTTATCTAATTTTGGCTGTTTTAATTTTTTACAAACAAGCCTGAAATGTTTATCAAATTTTGGTATTGGTGCTTTTTTAGAAATACCTATTGCATCAAGTAAAAGTCTTGTTGCTGGATTATGCATACCAAAATTTTTCATCCAAGTAGGAATATATTTAAATACATCAGCTAAAAAACCACCATGACTTAATACCCAGTCACGCAGTTTGCCACCATTTTTCTCTGTATATTCGCATCTTGCAACCATATTAAGTGTAGACACAGCAACACCCTGTGGACAGGCAATATCACAGTTTTTACAGTTTGCACAGTAATGCAGTGATTCTTCTTCTGCAACATCTAAAAGCCTAAATCTTTCATAAGCTGGACCTATTAACCTTGGTCCTAAAAAATTAGGCGTAACTTTTGCTACAGGACAGTGAACTTGACATATTGTGCATGCTATACATTTATCAGGATTTATATGTTCTGACGACATAGTAACTTCTCCTTTTATTCACTTGCTAATGCTGATAATGCAGCAGTATAACCTGTTGAGCAGGCTACTCCATAACCTGATTTTTCAGTTGGAAAATCATAATCTGCTAAAGTATTTCCTGCAAAAAAAACATTATCATATAAAAGACTTCCTTTACTGTCTAATGCCTGCAGTTTACTGTTTACTTTCACACCAAATCTTGTAAAAAGATGGCTGCCAAAAACATTTTTATCTGACCTTTCTTCAACAGAAACTGGTGAATCTATTGCTATATTGAAAATTGTTTCATATACCTTATCTGGGGTAGCTGCAATGCCGCCGCCTATGACACCACCTGTTGCTATAATAAATTTATCTGCAGTATATTCTGTTTCTAAAGCACCAGCTATATTATTATGCAATGCTGTTACACTTTTACATTTACCATTTTCTATAACTGCTCTTTGAACATTGCAGTTTTCAATAAATTTCACATTTAATTTTTTAGCTTCATTAATTAAAGCATTTCTCAACCTGTAACCACCAACACCTGGCGGAATAGATACTGCTTCTACTAAAACAAAGCCAAGATTTTGAAGTTCTTTAAAATGTTTAGTATAGTTTACTGTGCCGCATATTGGTGGAATAATAACTGCATCATAGCCAACAGCAGCTTTTGCAAGCTCATTTTTAAGCCAGTTAAATCCTTCTTCTTTATCTACATACCGTGCTAAATCAAGGCTGTTAAGCACCCTGTGAGTTTTTCCAAATGGAGACTTTAATAAAGCAGAATTTATCTCTGCATCAGCAAATACTTTATATTGTTTAGCCTGTTTTACTGCCAGTGCAGGCTGAGCATCTTTTAAAAATTCAACACCTGCAAAAAGTATTTTTTTAGCTTTTAATATTCTTGACGCATTATTTGATTCACTGCATATATAAGTAGGCTTTGTTGTTCCTGCAATAGAAATTGCAGTTTGATTAATCCCGTCTTCATTCATTTTTATTTCATATCCGTTAGCTTTAGATATTTCCATAAGGCTTGCAAAAGCATTTTTTATATTTTCTGCACCAATAATGTTATATGGATGCTCTTCACCAAGCTTTAATAAATGATCAAATGGATTATCTGTTATTTTTTTACCATTAATATATCCTAAAAAATCAACAGCACCACTGCCTATTGAAATAACTCCAGCACCCTCAGATAATATACTGACAGATGCCCCTGATTTAGCAGCTGTAACAGCAGCCATAAGACCTGCCATACCTGCTCCAACAATTAATATATCATTATGCCTCATAACTTTCTCCATCAAAATTAAGTGTAGAAAGATAAATTGCTCTTGTAAGCTCAGCTTCTTTTAACTGACCGCCCCATAATGCAGGACGAAGTCCATTCCACCTTTCTTGTAAAAAATTTTTAATATTATCTGAAGGTTTTAGCTTCATTTCTATATTTTCATTTTCTAATGCAGCTATTGCTCTTAATGAGCAGAAAGTGCCTTGACATGTTCCCATACCAAGCCTTGTTCGAAGCCTTATATCATTTAAATAATATGATGCATCATCTTGGGCTACATATTTGATTTCTGATAATGTTACCATTTCACACTCGCATACAAGCTCATTTTTTTCTTTATTTTTTTCTATATTATCAAGCACTTTATCAAAGTCTGCACCTATTCTATCAGCAACAATATTTACAGCACCTTGTGGAAAATATTTTTTTCCTTTGTTTATAGTGCTTTCTGATACATCTGGAATTATTGGTTCATCTGCTGTGCGGCATTTTGCAGTAACTCCTGCCATATTTGCAACTACATCACTTACTTTTTCAGCCATAAGCCTGTATGTAGTCAGTTTGCCGCCAAATATAGAAACAAATCCTGAAAGTCCTTCTTCTGTGTGGTTAACAATATTAAAGTTACGGCTTGCAGACCTGCCTGCTCCTTTTGCACCGTAAAGTGGACGAGTTCCAGCAAAAGCACGAAGTATTCTATAATCATCTAAATGTGGGAAAACAATTCTGCCTATATCTAAAAGTTTTTTAACTTCACTGCTTGTAGGTGTTTTATCATCTGGTGCATCTGCTTCTGCAGATGTAGTCCCTAAAATAGTAACTGAGCCATGTGGAACGAAAATATCACCATCAGAGCTTTTGTGCAGCCTGTTAATTACTCTTGATGTAAACCTGTGATTAAAAACAACTAATGTTCCTCTGTCTGGAGAAATAGGAAGTGGAGCAAGACCTGAAAGAGCAACCATTTCACCAGCCCATGAACCTGAAGCATTAACTATATAATCACAGCCAAATTCTACTATTTCATTTGTTACTTTGTTTAAAGCTTTAAGACCTTTAATTTTACCGCTTTCAGTAATTATCTCTACTACTTTATGATATGTATATAACTCACCACCATATTTTCTGGCACTCATAGCATTATGCCAAACAAGGCGAAAACCATCTATACAGGAATCTGGCACTTTATAGACTTTAGATATATTTCTAGAAAGATTTGGTTCCAATTTAAAAGCTTCTTCTAATGAAATTTCCTCTGTTTTAATACCTGCTGTTTTACAGCCTTCAAGCCATTTTGGAGCAAATTCTTTATCATCTTCTGGTGTTTGCACAAAAAAGCCTTCTGTTAATTCAACGCAATGCTTACCAATCTTACGAAGAATCATATTTTCTTCAATACATTCATGTGCTGATTCATTATCATTAACAGCATATCTAGCACCACTGTGCAACAGCCCATGGAAACGAGAACTTGTGCCGTATGCTAAACCACCCTGCTCAAGCATTATTGCAGGTATACCACGCATACTTAAATCCCGCAGAACACCACTGCCAGTTGCACCGCCACCTATAATAATAACTGTGGTAGATATCATAATAGAACCTCTCTTACACAATTTTCTTACATGACTTATTTTATATTATTTTTTATAAATAAGCAAGTATTTTTCATCAAATTATAACATAATTATAATAAAATCATATAT
>CAMWVK010000061.1 GCA_947177675.1 uncultured Mucispirillum sp. | reverse complement strand
TACACTAAATGAAAGCACTGCAGAAAAATACTGGGGTGGAGCAGATTTAACATTAACAGTAAAAGAAATATATAAGGATTATGGAATATTTAGGCACTCTATACAAAATAACATATATCTTTCATATTCTCCAAAATTAGAACACCCTACTGCTAATAATATTACTAATTACCCTAACCTTTTATTTAATGATGTTACTTCATACCAAAGCTCTCTTTCTTATGAATTTATTACTTCATTAATTGGCAAAGGCTGGAATATTAAATTTACAGCTGAACAAGGCTATGATTTTATGGCAGAAAAAAATAATGTTCTTCCACTTGAATTAACACTTAAAGCAAATGTATTAGGATATTTAACAAATAATACTGAACTTAATTATAAACATACGGGAGAATTTGAAGAAAACGAGCCAAAAATAAAATATTTTTCAAATACTACAACACTTAAATTTCTTAAATACTTTTTTATAACTGGCTCATATACATATAATGGTGCTGTTTATAAAAATGTAACATCAAACACATATAATACAACTGCACAAATATCATCAGGTATAAATATTTGGCGTGTTGCTGTGCAAGGATATTATAAATGGAGCGGTTATAATACAGATATGAGCTTTAATGGTTTAATACCAAAAAGCTATGGTGGCTCTATTTTATATAATGCAGAATGCTGGAGCCTTGGACTAAATGCAGAAGTTACACGCTCTATTGTTAACTCAATAGACGGAAGATATAACAAAAATGATGTTAAATTTTTCTTATTGTTCAGTTTAAGAGGGCTTGGAGACAGCAATATTCAAATATTTTCAATAAATCAGGAAGAACCTATTTAGAAGATTTATTGCAAAACATAAAATAATATGATATAATAACAAAAATGTATATACAGGAATAATATGAAAAAAGTAATAACAATAATAATATTATTAGCTGCTACAATATCTTATACATCTGAAAGTTATGCATATAATGTTGTAGCTACAGGCAAAGCAGCTATTAAAAACTTAAGATTAAGGGATGCTTATTACAGTGCATTAAATAATGCAAAACTTACTTCTATCCGATGGTATTATAAAGAAAATAAAATTACTGATATGGATGTAAATGGAGACTTCTTTAAGTTTATAAAAAGTTATTCTATTTTAGAGCAAAATATTGAAGATAATAAAACAGTTTATGTAAAACTTAAAATTGACCTTGATGATGCAGCACTTAAAGATGCAAGGCTTTTATTAAACCAGTATGCAGATTCTTCTGTATATTTGTATAGAGGTATTGATGATACTATACTTCCTGCAAAACAAATCCAAAATACTATTACAAATACACTTACATCTCAGCAGTTTTCTTTATCAGAACAGGCTTTATTTTTAGGCAAAATAGATGATATATATGATAAAAAGAAAATAAATAAAGCATTTAGTGAAATAAATAGTGCTTCTTTAATTATCTTTGATTTTAGAGTTATTGATAATATAGAAGAATTTAAAGACTCTGATAATAAATGTGAAGTAGAAACTACTGTTACTATAATAAATAAAAAAAAAGAAAGCAAAACAATACAAATAGTTACTGGTAATGATAATAATAATATCATTAAATGTTATAATAATACAGTTAAGCAGGCAGCTTCTGATACTGTTGCTTATGTAAGAGATAATATTATACAGCTTCCAGAAACAGCTGCAAAACTGCAGAAATATAATATTAATTTTATTAATGCAAACAACCTTGTATTAACAAAAAATATTATAGATACTCTTTCTCAAAGAGGACTTATTAAATCATATAAAACAGTTTCATACTCGCAGAAAAATGTTGTTTTTGAAGTAGATTCTTATTTTTCTACAGAAGAATTAAGTAAAAAAATACAAGAACTAAATTTTCCAAAACAACCTACTAAAATAGAGTTTAATGATAAAAAACTGATACTTGATTTTTCAGTTGAATAAAAACAGGATTTTTTATGATTAACAAACTATTAGAAGCAGTAAAATCAAAACGAAAAGTTTTAATTCAAACGCACAATAATCCAGATCCGGATACTATTGCTGCAGCTTTTGCATTAAAAAACTTACTTACTGCCACATTAAAAAAACGCGTTACAATAGCTTATATGGGAGTTATTGGACGGGCAGAAAATAAAGAGTTTGTAAAGCTCTGCAAAATTGATATGCATTATATTACAAAATTAAATCTGGCTAGATATGATTATCTTATATTAGTAGATACTCAGCCTGGTGCTGGAAATATTTATGAAACAGGTCAAAGACTGCCTGATGCAGTTATAGACCACCATAACCTTCGTGCTGTATCTACAACAATACCATTTAATGATATAAGAATTCATTACGGTTCCACATCAACTATTATTGCAGAATATTATAAAGAACTTGGAATAATACCTGATATTAACACTGCTACAGCCCTTTATTATGGTATAAAAACAGATACTTTTGGTGCAGGACGAGGTAATACTCAGGCAGATATGGATATGATAAGCTATGTGTTTCCAAATGCTTCTTTTGCAAAACTTAATAAAATAGAAACACCAGAACTTCCAAGGTATTATTTTAAAACTATTCGTAAGGCAGTAGATCAGGCAATTATATATAATGATTTAATATTCTGTAATTTAGAAGAAGTTAGAAATGCTGATTTAATAGCAGAGATTTCAGATTATCTTCTTAGAATGCGTGAAATAAAATCATCTTTTGTTGTTGGAAGAATTGACCAAACATGCTATTTTTCTATCCGTAACAAAACAAGCAAAAAAGCAGTTGGCACAATAGCATTAGCTATTGTCAGGGGGATAGGATATGGTGGTGGACATATGAAATCTGCTGGTGGTCAAATACCTTTAAAATCAAAATCTTATGAGCAGATAGTGGAAATTTTAAAATCTAGACTTTTGAAAAAACTAGGTATAAAAAATGCTGAAGAAAAGCAAATATAAAGGAGGAAAAATATGAAAAAATATGTTTGCAATGTATGCGGCTGGATTTATGACCCAGCAATAGGAATACCAGAAGATGGAATAGCACCTGGCACACCATTTGAAGATTTACCAGAAGACTGGGTATGTCCACAGTGTTTTGTGGGTAAAGATGAATTTTCTCCACTAGAGGATTAATTAAATAAAAATTTTAAAAAATATAAAAGACTGTTGAATTATTTTTCAGCAGTCTTTTTGTCAGCCTAATAATGCTTTTAATCTAATATTTCTATTTTTTCTTTATGAGATTGTGAAATATTGTTATCACAAAAATTGATCGCTAAATTTTTATCAGGCTGTAAAGAAAGCTAAACTTAAATACACACTATAAGTTTAGCTTATCAAATTCATTTTTAATATATAGTATATGATTTTCAACAGTCCTTTGTTATTACATACATATTTTCATCATTTTGCATTTTAGATACAATTAATAAAACAAGAATGTATCACTAAACAGTTTACAGTTTATAAAACATATTAATTTTACTAATCATAAGTATATATAATAAATGATAAAAGTAGTGCAACATCTCTCCCCATTTATTATTAGGAAGAGATATAAAAACTATTTTAATTCAATAGATTTATTTTTCTTAGTAATAGTATTGACTTTTGGAGTTTTATTATCTTCAATAGTTACAAGTTCTCTTGTATCCTGCAGTCTGCCACCTTTAATCAAATCATCACCAGTAACTTTATCAATATTTGTATTTTCTATTGGCTGTAAATTTCTGCTGTATATATTTTTTACCATATCATATATTTTATAATCAACAATTCTGCCATTTAAATAAGATAAGCCATCACCATAAGCTTCAAATTTATATGATTTTAAATTTTTAAACCAATTATCTGAGTTTATATTGATTAAAATATCATTTGCTGGTTTATTTACAGCTGTTGAAATAAAATGACCATAATCAGCTAATACTAGAAGATTAGAAGTAGATGCTATTGTAGAGGCTGATAAATAAACTTTATCAGCTATAATTTTACCAAAACCTGATATATCTCCATTTGCAATAATTGAAATATTATTACCCTGAATAACACTGTTGTTACTATTGCCAAAAGTAAAGCTGCCAGCAGCAATATTTAAATCAGCAGCATATATTTTATCATGCTGTGTAACATTATAATCAGAAATAATATTAATAGAGCCACCACTAACAGAATAATCATCTTTATCAATGTCAGCAAGTATGGTGTCTTTTGTAAATTCTACAGAAATATTACTTCCATTAATATCTGCCCTTTCCGCATTTATAATAAAAGAGTTACTGCCTGATTTTTGGTTTATATATACATCTTTTGCTAATAATGTTAAATTTTTTCTATCTCCATTTATATGATTTGCAGATAAATATATTTTATCAACAGCAGTTAATGTATCATTTGTAACAGGAAAATAAATGTTTCCATTACTATCTAGTTTTATATCACTATATTGTGTATTAGTAGTATTTAATGTAATATCATAATTATTAGATATTGCTAATTTATATGGATTAGTATTACCATTTGTAATATTTAAATTTAATGCTGTTTCTCCGCTTCCAGCAATAGATATAACATTTGCATTTTTTGTATTAATATTAACAGGGTTATTAGAGGCGAGAAATGATATATATAAATCTCCAATATCAAATTCAGGCGGCAGTGTAACACCAGGAATAGATGGATTTCCACCAGAAGTACCCACTAAACTTATATTAATATTACCATTTAATGCTTTTAAACCACTGATTCTTATAGGACCAGCTTTATGAGCATAAGTAATATTACCTTCACTGCTTTCTAAAGAAATGCCACCTAATAAATAAGAAGTAACATTTATATCTTTTAATGCATTTGCAGAAAAATAACTGGCTGAAATATCAGAACTTGATAGTATTGCACCATTTTTTGAAACTAACTCTATGCCACTGTTTAATAAATCAGATGCCATTGAGTTTAAATTTACGGTAATATCACCATTTGTTTCAAATATATATTTAACTGCTTTTTTATTACCTAAAAATGAAGAATCAAGAGTTAAAAGATTATCATTATTTTCTATAAAATGTATATTATTTGCATCAATTTTAAGCCCTGCATACTGTTTTAGTGCATCTAATCTATCAACAGCTTTTACAGTGCCATAAACACTTGATATTGTTAAATCCTGCCCTATTGCATTTTCTGGTATGTAACTTAAATCTATTACACCATACTTTTGAGTATAAGTGGACGATTGACCGCCAAAATATTTTATTAAAACAGTTTCATTTCTGTTTAAATTAGTAATGCTTAAGCTGTCGTTTACACTTTCTGCAGATAAACTTGCGGTATCAACAGATATATTTACAGCCCCGTCTGCTTTTAAAGTAATTTCCTGCCCTGTAACAGCTGCATTATCTGTTCCAACAGATGTATCCATAGATATTCCATTACCTGTGCCAGTTACTTCAATACCTACTTTTTGACCTGCAATACTAGTAATAAGCCCTATGCTGTCACCAACTAAGTTAACATCACCAGTTGATGAAATATATGATGATTTACCAGTAACATTTAATTTTGTTAAAAGGATATTATTTACAGCATTTGCAGTAATATCGCCAACATTAATACTATTATTACCTTCAATGCTGCCA
Source organism: uncultured Mucispirillum sp. (assembly GCA_947177675.1). GTDB lineage: Bacteria > Chrysiogenota > Deferribacteres > Deferribacterales > Mucispirillaceae > Mucispirillum. The sequence goes on along the minus strand of CAMWVK010000061.1, from coordinate 1,841 downwards.
CCTGCTTTTAATATTAAAGCAGAAAGCCCATTAATATTACCTAATAAGCTGATATTATTAGCAGCATTAAAAGTTAAGTCATGAGTTCCTGTTAAAGTAACACCAGCATTTAATGTAATATTTCCACTTCCATTGCCTTCAAATGTTTGAAGTGATACATTAGTTGTATTAAGCATATTATTAAGCCATGCAATATCAATATAAGTATTGCCGTCACTTGATACCTTATTATTTTCATCATCTGCTAAATTAGAGTAGTTACCAATAAACATATTTGATGGGTCTAGTAAAAACTGACCATATATACCATAAAGTGATTTTGTATTAAAATTACTGAAAGCATAAACAGAGTCATAGCCGCTTAATTCTATAAAACCACCGCTGCCATAAATAGAGCTTGCTTCTATTAATGCTCCAGTATGTGCTTCTGCTCTTTTTTGTGATATAAGCTTAATATTTCCACCGCTGCCATAGCCAAAACTGTTTGCCTGCATTATACTTGAACTGCCAATTTTAAGTAAATCAGAACTAAGCATATTGATTAAACCGCCATTTAAGCCGTTAGCATATATCAAGCCGTCATTTATAATATGTTCTGATTTTATTTCTATATAACCGCCATCATCAGATTTAGATGAAACATTAATTTCTCCATTATTAACTATCTGACCATTTTCTGCACCTAATATAACCCTGCCACCTTCATAAGAAATAGAAGAAGCATTAATAATACCTGTATTATTTACTGCCTGACGGATTACATCAGAAGCATTTTTTGCAGTCATTATTATAGTGCCGCCTTCTGCTTGAATATGACCAGCATTAGAGATATAAGCATCAGTTATACCTTTTTCAACTTCTACCCCTATTAAATCATTACCACTCATATCCATTCTAAAAGTTTCACCAGATGATAAATATATTTTACCAAATTTTGCAGAAATAAGCCCATTATTTGCAACATTTTTGCCTATTAAGACAGCATATCCACCATCTTGAACTTTTATACTGCCATTATTAATAATATTACCTTGTGCACCATAAAAATTATATTTTCCAGCAATGAAATCATTATCATTAATATTTGCAGCACCAGCCAAAAAGCTGTTCGTGTTAATTGATGCACCATTTCCAACTAATACACCAGCCTGATTTAAAATAAATACATTACCATTTGCAGAAATATTGCCAAAAATATTAGTCGGCAGTCCATTTGTAACTCTGTTTAAAATAATGCTTGATGATGAATTTTGATTAAAAAGAACTCGTTCACCTTTATTAATGTCAAAAGAATTCCAGTTTATAATAGCTTTATCAGTATTTTGGTTAATAATAGTATTTGAGCCGTTTTTAGAAATATTTACATCACCATGCACCACATTTGCACCATTTGGAGCACTATAAACAGGAATATTAAATAAAAAAACTAAAATAACAGCTGTGTAATATTTAATTTTAGAAATCATAGCTTATTCTCCCATATATAACACCCCAGCCTGCTTCACGATTTTGTGATGACATTAATGGGTAACCATAATCAAATTTAATTGCCAGCCCTTTCCATGGATAAAAACGAAGTCCTGCACCTGCTGAATCAAGAGATGCACTGCCATATCCATGATAATCTGCATTATAATTAAATACCTGACCTCTGTCATAAAATACTAATGCTTTTATGTGTGGTATGCCTAAATCAAATTCTGCTTCTACACTAAGTCTGTATCCGTTATCCCCTGATTCTAAACCACTTTCAAATCCACGAACACTATAAATCCCACCTATATAAAATCTTTCACCTGAAAATATAGTGCCAGATACCCACTGACCTGAAAAGAATAACC
>CAMWVK010000060.1 GCA_947177675.1 uncultured Mucispirillum sp. | reverse complement strand
TTCGTATATGTATTTGGAGGATAAATTGAATAATAAAGTAGCAGTTATAGGCGGAGGCAGTTTTGGAACAGCTTTGGCAACACTTGCTGCATCAGACGGCAGAGAAGTGGTGATGTATGTTAGAGAAGATGAGATAATAAAAGCTATTAACAAAGCTCATGTAAATCCAGTATTTTTACCTGATTTATTAATTCCTAAAAATGTGTCAGCAAAACCAATGGATGATATAGAAAACTGTGATGAAGAATATATTATATGGTCAGTTCCTTCTCAGTTTACAAGAAGTATGGCAAAAACTTATGTAAAAAGTTTAGCTGGAAAAAATATTCTACTTGCTACAAAAGGGGTAGAAATTTCAACAGGGCAGCTTATGCTGTCTGTTATATCAAGCGAAGTAACAGCGAAATATTCTGTGCTTTCAGGACCTTCTTTTGCAAAAGAACTAGCTCAGCACAAACCTACATCTGTATCTATTGCTTCATATTCTGCTTCTCTTGCTAAATGGTGGCAGGAAACTCTATCTTGTGAATATTTTAGGGTATATACTACTGATGATATGATAGGTCTTGAAGTAGGCGGTGCAGTAAAAAATGTAATAGCTATAGCAACAGGGTTAAGTGATGGTATGGGGCTTGATAATAATGCAAGAGCCGCATTAATTACAAGAGGGCTTGCAGAAATTACCCGCTTTGGGCTTGCATACGGTGCTAAAAGAGAAACATTTGTTGGGCTTTCTGGTCTTGGTGATTTAGTATTAACATGCACTGGTGAACAGTCAAGAAATTACAGTGTTGGCAAGCTGCTAGCTCAAGGCAAAGATATTGATGAAATAACTCACTCTATGAAAATGGTAGCAGAAGGTGTGCCTACTGCAAAAGCTGTTTATTTAGCAGCTCAGGAAAGAGGCGTGCAGATGCCAATATGCACAGAAATATATAAGATAATATATGAAAGAAAAAATCCAAAAGATTCTGTAAAAGATTTAATGACAAGGCCATTAACTATGGAAATGCCATATTAAGATAATTAATAAGAAAGACAAAAGGAGAAAACTATGTCAGCTGTAAGTAATGATAGTAAAATTTGGATGAATGGGAAATTAGTATCAAAAGAAGATGCAAAAGTATCAGTATTAACCCACACACTTCACTATGGTGTAGGTGTGTTTGAAGGCATTCGCTGCTATAAAACAGAAAATGGCTCGGCAGTATTCCGTTTAAAAGAGCATATGCAAAGACTTCTTGATTCTGCACGCATTTTTATGATTGACTCAGGATATTCTCTTGATGAATTGTGCAAAGCAGCAGTTGAAACAGTTAAAGCAAATAATTTAGAAGAATGTTATATCCGTCCAATTATTTATCTTGGTGATGGCGGTCTTGGTATTAAAATAGATGAAAAATATCCTGTAGAAACGGCTATTGCTGCTTGGAACTGGGGTGCTTATCTTGGTGAAGAAGGTCTTGCAAAAGGTATTAAAGTATGCACTTCTTCTTTTAACAGATTTCATGTAAACTCAACAGCTACACGCTCTAAAACATGCGGTAACTATGTAGCAAGTGTTTTAGCAAAAAGAGAAGCGGTTATCAGCGGCTATGATGAAGCATTATTTTTAGATACTGAAGGTTATGTGGCAGAAGGCAGTGGTGAAAATGTTTTTGTTGTTAAAAATGGCAGACTTATCACTACTCCAATGACTTCTATTTTAAGAGGTATTACAAGAGATTCTATTATTACACTTGCCCGCGATTTAGGCTATGAAGTTATAGAACAGAGATTTACTAAAGATGATTTTTATCTTGCAGATGAAGCATTTTTCACAGGAACAGCAGCAGAAGTTACTCCTATCAGCCAGCTTGATGGAAGAAAAATAGGCACTGGTGTAAGAGGGGAAATCACTGGTAAATTACAAACTGCATTTTTTGATATAGTTAAAGGCAAAAATAAAAAATATACTGACTGGTTATACCCAGTGAAATAATATATGACAGAAAATTTTAATAAAGATAGAGTTACCATTTTAATAGATGGTAACTCTGTAATATATAGAGCTTTTTATAATGTTCCCCCATTAACAGCTGGTGGAGTGCCAACAGGTGTTATTCATGTATTTTTATCTGTTTTAGAAAAATTAAGAAAAAATCCTGAAATATCAGATATTATTATTATATTTGATGCAAAAGGCAAAAACCGCCGCCATGAAATGTTTGAAAGCTACAAAGCTACAAGGCAGGCAATGCCTGAAGATTTAATTATCCAGTTAAATATTTTAAAAGAAATGCTTCCCTTTACTGGATACCCTGTTTACTGCATAGATGGGTATGAAGCAGATGATGTAATAAACACATTATCTCAAACTATTAATAATAGAGTTTGGATAGTAACAAAAGATAAAGATTTACACCAGCTTGTAAATGATAAAGTGCAGATATATGACTATCAAAAAGATGAAGTAATAGATAGAGAAAAGGTTTATGAAAAGTTTGGTTTATATCCTGAATCTATTCCAGATATGCTTGCATTAATGGGAGATACCAGTGATAATATTCCGGGTATTGCAGGCATAGGACCAAAAACAGCAAAAACTCTGTTAGATGAATATAAAAGCCTTGATAATATTTTTGAAAATGCAGGAAATTTAAAAGGCAAAATAAAAGAAAAAATTATGCAGGGTAAGGAAAGTGCATATCTTAGCCGCGAGCTTGTAAAGCTTTTCTTTATTGAAAATATTCAAGGCTCTCACATTGAAAGAGATGAAGAAAAACTTAAATATTACTATGAACTTTACCAGTTAAAACAGCAGCTTTCATCATTAAATATATCATCAGAAGTAAAAGCATTAGAATATAAGCAGGCTGGTAGTGCAGTAATTATGGCTTATTTAAATGATAAAATATATGCAGTAGATGAAGCATCTTATTATGAATACGAGCAGGGTGAACCACTATATTATTATGATATTAAATCACTTATTAAAAAAGGCATAAATATCCCAGAAAAAGCATTTGATATTCTGCTTGCTGATTATCTTATGGACCCAGATGCTGGCGGCATAAGACAGTTAAAAGATGAAACAGAGGGCGAATTTTTTGCAAAACTTTATAAAAAAAGCAAGGATTTATTTGATAAATTAAAAGAAAATTCTCTTGATAAGCTTTATTATGAAATGGAACTGCCAGTTGCACGCATTTTAGCAGAAATGGAACAGACAGGTATTATGATTAATGCAGAAAATATTAAATCAGTTGCTCTTAAATTAAAAACTTTTGTAGATATAGAATATAATAAAATAAAAGATATGGCAGGCTTTGATTTAAATCCTAATTCACCAAAACAGTTATCTGCATATCTTTATGATAAATTAGGCTTAAAAGGTGTTAAAAAAAATAAAAACGGCTATTCTACAGATGAAGATACATTAAAAGATTTAAGAATAACTTATAAAGAATATGACAGCCTTATTTCTTCCATATTAAAATACAGGGAAATAAATAAGCTTTATTCTACATATACTCTTAATATGCTGGAATATGTAAAAGATGGCAGAATACATACAGAATTTAAACAGACAGGCACAGCAACAGGAAGGCTTTCTTCCAGCAACCCTAATATGCAGAATATACCACAAAAAGGGGAATATGCTGAAATTTTAAGAAGTTCATTTGTTGCAAAAAAAGGTTATAAACTTGTTTCTCTTGATTATTCTCAAATAGAATTAAGGATACTTGCTCATTTATCAGAAGATGAAAATTTGATTAAAGCATTTAATGAAAATAAAGATATTCATACAATGACTGCTCATAAAATATTTCATCTATCATCAGATGATGAAGTAACCCATGATATAAGGCGTATTGCAAAAGCTGTAAATTTTGGCATACTTTATGGACTTTCTTCTTTTGGACTTTCGCGTGATACAAAAGTTACTAGAAAAGAAGCTCAAAGTTTTATTGATGGCTATTTTGCACTTTATCCAAAAGTAAAAATATTCATAGATGAAATAATTAAGCAGACAAGAGAAAAAGGTTACTGCAGCACTATTTTAGGCAGGAAAAGAAATATCCATGATATTAACAGTCGTAATGCAAATATCCGCACTCGTGCTGAAAGAATGGCTGTAAATGCACCAATACAGGGCAGTGCGGCAGATATAATAAAACTTGCAATGATTGAGTGTGATAAATATATTAAAGAAAACAATTTAGATGCAAAATGTATTCTGCAAATCCATGATGAACTGATTTTTGAAGTAAATGAAAATATTATATCAGTATTTACTGATAAAATAAAAAATATTATGGAACAAGTGGTTTCCTTATCAGTTCCGCTTTTAGTAAATGCAGAAACTGGAGATAACTGGGGACAGTTGTAAAAATATTTTGGAGCATTAAATGTCTAACATAAGCACTTTGTTAAAAGAAAATTATGACCTTAAAAATGAGCTTGAAAGTATGGTTATGCGTGTTAAAGAAAACGAAGCTAAACATAATGGTTTTAAAGTTGTAGAGTTTTCTATGCTTTTAAGTGATAATTTTGATGACATGGATAATAAACCTATGCGATATATTGAAGAAATATTTGATATTGAACGGGCTGTCTTATTTCTTAAAAAGGATGCTATGGCAATTGCACAAAATTATAATGATAAATGTAAGAGAATAAGAGTAATTGATAGTGATGGATTTTCTTATACATTTTTAGACAGTGATATTAGGTCTGGCACAGATAAGTCTGTTATACATAAAGATTTTCAACTTATGCCATCAGATGTCCATTATTCATATATACTTGTGCCTGTAACTGATAATGGAAGAATAGTTGCTGCACTTGGGTTTTATTCACAGGATAAAAATAGATTTTCAAGTGATTATAATTTTGATTTTGTAGAAGAATTTGCATTAATCGCATCTATTGCTCTTAAAAAGCTGGATAATGCTTTTTTACTGGAAATGCAGGCAAATACTGACTATTTAACGGCTCTTCCTAACAAATTTATATTTGATTTAACTGGCAAATCAAGTTTTGAAGAATTTAAGAAAAATGGCAGAAACTTTGCATTTATTATATTTGATTTAAATAACTATAAATATATTAATGATAAGTTTGGTCACTTAGCAGGGGATGAAATACTTAAAATAATATCCTATACTATGCGGTGCAATACAGGTGATTATGATATACTTGGCAGATTTGGCGGTGATGAATTTTATCTTTTTACAGAGATTACTGATAAAAATGCACTGCATGATTATATAGTAAAAATTCAGAATGCTGTTGAAGAAATAGTATATGAAGAAAATGAAAATATAATATTTGGTTTCAGCGGTGGTGCAGTTATTGCAAATGAAAGAGATTTTGAAAGTTTTGAAGATATTGTCCGTCTTGCTGATACAAGACTTTATGAGGCAAAAACTCATACTAAAAAAGAGAATGGTATATCCATAGAAAGTGTTATTGTGGGGATATAGTATGATAATAAATAAAAAGGATAGAAAATTAGATGATATTAAAAACCGTGGAGCAGTTATGGAGAGCGATTACCTGCATACAGCTTCTGATATTATATCAAATGTGCGAAAAAATGGTGATAAAGCATTATTTGAATATACTAAAAAGTTTGATAATTTTGATATTAATAAAGACAATATAAAAGTCAGCAGGCAGGAAATAGAAGAAGCCTATAATAATACTGATAGAAAATTAGTAGAGAGCATAAAAAAAGCTCATAATAATATACTTGCATTTCATAAACTGCAGATGGAAAAAACATGGCTTTATGAAACAGAAACTGGTGCAATGCTGGGGCAGAAAATTACTCCACTTGATAGTGCAGGTATATATGTTCCTGGTGGAAAGGCTGCATATTTTTCTTCTGTTTTAATGAACGCTCTGCCTGCTGTTGCTGCAGGTGTAAAAGATATATCTATGGTAAGCCCTGCAGTAAATGGCAAAATAAACAGTGCTGTTTTAGCTGCTGCTGATATTTGCGGTATTAAAGATATTTATAAAGTAGGCGGAGCACAGGCTGTTGCAGCCCTTGCTTATGGCACAGAAACTATAAAAAAAGTAGATAAAATTACAGGACCTGGTAATATTTATGTGGCTATGGCTAAAAAACTTGTTTTTGGTGCAGTAGATATAGATATGATAGCAGGACCAAGCGAAATATTAATTATAGCAGGAGAAAATGCTGAGCCGAAATATGTGGCTGCTGATATGCTTGCACAATGCGAGCATGATGAGCTTGCTTCAGCTGTTACAATAGTATGGAATAAAGATTTAGCTGAGAAAATAGAAAAAGAAGTATATATTCAGCTTGAAAAGCTGCCTAAAAAACATATTGCAGAAGTATCCATCAAAAAACACTCTGCTATTGTGCTTGTGGATAATTTTGATGAAGCATGTGAAATAGCAAATAATATTGCACCTGAACATTTAGAACTATATATTGATGATGCTTTAAGCCATATTGGTAAAATTCGCCATGCTGGAGCAATTTTTATTGGTGGTAACTCTCCAGAAGCAGCAGGTGATTATTTTGCAGGACCTAACCATGTTCTTCCAACTGGTGGAAGTGCAAAATTTTTCTCACCACTTGGCACTTATGATTTCTTTAAGCGTTCAAGCATTATATATTATAATAAAGCATCTTTACAGGCAGGAAGTGATGATATTGTAATAATGGCAGAGCAGGAAAATCTGCAGGGACATGCAAATAGTATAAAATTCAGAGTTTAAAATATTTATAAGAATATCATAACTGATTTTAAATTATTTAAAGAGCCAGTAAAAACTGGCTCATATTATGCTGCTGTTGAATTAATTAGCAGATTTAGTCCATTTATACTGTCTTAACGCACCTAATTCATTTAACTGATTAATAACTGTTTGGTCAATAGCTTCTATATTGCCAAAATACTGTTCTTCTTCATCTCGTGTTAAAAATACAATAAGTATAGTGCCGTCATTTGGAATAGTTTTTCCTGTAATTGCTAAATGATATCTCCCACTATTAGTCATAGATGCAGCACTGCTTAAATCATAATTATCGTTGCCGATAGTAAGGTCTCCATCTAATTTATCAACATTATAATTAGATGTTAATGTTGCTGTAAAAGAAGGGTGGATACCCATAGATGTGCTTAACAGTATCGGATAGTATTGACCTGATGCTGTTCTTGGATTTGTAAGATACATATAACCCCATGCATATGTATCGCTAGTAGCTTCTACAGTTGTTATATTTTCTTCATCTGTTGCTATATTGCTTAAATCATATGATGGCACGCTGGAACCGCCATCATTATTGTTATCAGCACAACCTGCAAGTGCTGCAACAATTAAAGCCATAAAAAATGGCATTAAAAATTTCTTCATAATAAACTCCGTTAATAAAATTTAGAAGCTTCTTTTTTGTGCACGTACCTATTATATCATGGGGGGGGGAATGTCAAGTTTTTTTTTAAAAAAATTATTATTAAATTTATAAATCTTATAAGC
>CAMWVK010000059.1 GCA_947177675.1 uncultured Mucispirillum sp. | reverse complement strand
GAGATATATTATGCCAGCAATTATTTTTAAAGCACCAAGCTGCTACTTAAAAACAACATACAAAGGGAAATTTTTATTAAAAGGTAACTATGAAATCAATATTATAGATGAAGCAACTTTAAAAGATTTAAAAAAATGCAATCCAGAATTTGATGTGTGGGTTCAAAAAGGCTTTTTAACAATCAATGAGAAAGAAGATAATGTTAAAGCAGATGGTCTTTTAATGCAGGAAAAACAAGCTGAACAAAAATTAAAAGATGCTGAAAAGCAGGCAAAAGAAATTATTGATGCAGCTTATGAAGAAGCTGAAAAAATAAAAAAAGAAGCAACAAGCATTACTGTGACAAGCCAGCAAGGCGAAGCAGCACCAGCAGAGCAGCAAGCGGCACAACCAGCTGAACAACAGCAGCAGGAACAACCACAAACAGAAGAAAAAAGTGGTAAAAAGAAATAATATATATTCAAGGTAAATACACTAAGATGACAAGCGAAGAATTTAAATTATATTTTTTAAAAAGGTTTCCAAAATTTGAAATAGTGCAAGATAAGATTGATACATATTATAATCAATCATTATGCAGATTTCCAGTATTGAAAATAGATAACTGTTATAATACTGATGCTGCATGTTTAGCAGTAGCTCATTATTTAGTAGTTTATGAGATGCCAGAAGATGCTACTGCAGGCAGCAGCGGTAATGGCGGTGGTATAATCAACTCTGCATCTGTGGGTGATGTATCTGTTGGTATGCAGGCAAAGCCTATAAATGATATGTTTGAAGATTTTATGGCATCAACTGTATATGGAAGAGACTTTTTAGCATGGCTTGCATCTGTTGGTGGAATAACACTCATTAATTGACGGTTATATCTTTTTTATTTATACGGCGTTGGTTGAATTTTTACTTTTATCATTTACCTAATAGCGTAAACTCAAAAAGATAAAAATTCAATCCGCCTTGTCTAAATCAAAAATCTTATAACCTTTAAAAATAGTAGATAAAAACAATAAAAACTTAAAACGATTTTAATAATATGCAACTAGATATTAACTCCCCAAAAATAAATAAAGATGATTTATTAAATGCTGTGCTGAATAAACTTAAACTGCAATTTGGCAGTGTTGAGGTTGGTTTTTTTGTCGGCACAAAATATAAAGGTGGTAAAGATGTAACTACTGTGGCAAGAGATAATGACCAAGGCACAAAAAGAATTCCACAGCGTGAGTTTATGCTTCCAGCAAGTATTAAATCTTCAAATAAAATAATTAATACTACAGTTAATAATATAGCGAATGGTATGGATGAGAGCCAGGCATTATCAAAAGCTGGTATTATGCTAAAAAATGCTATACAAAGAGAGATTACAAACTTAAAAGAGCCACCGAATGCAGAATCTACAATATTCAAAAAAGGCTCATCAAATCCGCTTATTGATACAGGGCTTATGCGTTCCAAAGTGGAATGGAAATTAAGACCTCCAAAACAATAATAAAAAATACATCCATGTATTTTTTATTTAGCGTTTGGTCGTAGTAAATACTCCCGCACTTACTAAAGAGTTTTTATCCTAAAAACTTATCTAAAATAATATTACCACTATATAATAAATATTAATAATATACCTTAACTGTATATATCCATCAAAACTTAATACAATTTATCATAATAATACGTATTGTGGAGATAAGATTGTGATAAATGTATTAAATGCCGCTCTTTCTGCGGTTTCTGGTATTCAAAAAACAGTTACAACAACAATCTATAATAAAGTTTCAGTTATTAATGATGGTATAGCAAGTTATAATATAACTAATATTCAAGCAAGAGTTCATGCTCAACCATTAACAATGAAAGAGTTAGAGACATTTCAAACATTAGAAAAATCATCTACCCTTTTAAAGTTTTATATTATGGGTGATAAAGCAGAAATAGTTGATTTTTTTAAAAATCAAGATGCTTCAAACTCTATAATTATTTGGGACAATGATGAATACTCAATTTATGGAAAAATAGAGTGGCAAAATGATTCCTGGATAAAAGTCTATGGAATAAAAAATTTAACAAACAAAAGAGATTCTTCGCCTGAAGGCTCAGAATGACACTGGCGAGCAGATGAAATAAGGCACAGGAGGTGCCGTCGCTTGCGGAAGCGATAGACGGATTTATTTCGTCAGAGCGTAGATTTAAAAAATCTACGGATAGATTTTTTAATAAAAGTTTAAAAAGAGAGGTAATGCCTTTATGAGAGAAATGATTGCATCAATATATAATGCTGTTAGTGATATTGTGCAGCCGTTTAAGACAATATATCCATACCAGGATATAGAAGCTGATGTGGATGGCGGTGTGGTAACATTTGCACCAACAAAAATAAAAAATTTAACGTTAGCTAGAGAAGAATTACAAGCAGATAATGTGTTGATAGTAGATGCAGTAACTGAAGTATGTTTTGAAGTAGATATTTATAAAACGATAGAATGGAACACTGATAATATGTCTGCTTTTGACATGGCTGAAAAGTTACAAACATATTTAAAAAGCTCACAAGCAAGAGATAAATTTTATAATAATTATAAGTATGAACTTATGCCAATTTGGGCAGATATAACATTTCAAGCAGATTTTAATACTTATAAAAAATGGGTGCAGATTGCACAGTTTGAGATGTTTGTAACAAAAATGAGCAAAGTGGAATTAAGTGATACTGCATTAAATAAAGTAATAGTTGAAGTTAATGAGGTAGGCACATTAAAAACTAACCCTGCATACACCACATTTGCAGATAGATTTTTAAAAACAAATTAAAATAAGGAGATATATATGGCTAAACCGAACACAGTAATACCCTTTTCAAAGTTTATTAATATTACAACATCTGGCGTTAGTGATACATTTACATTCAATAGACTTAATGCATTAGCTATCACTACACCACTTATACCAATGCCAGCAACTGTTGAAGCTGGAAGTTTAGAAGCTGTTGCAAAATTATATGGTGCTGTAAGCCAAGAATACAGCTATGCAGAAGAGTTTTTTGGATATACTTCAAAAAATGCAACAAAAGCACAAAAGCTAACATTTTATAACAGTTACCCAGAAGCTCAGAAAGCATCTCTTGTTGGTGCAGCTATTGCAATACTTGATGAGATTAAGCAGCAAGGTTCACTATCATTAAAAATAAATGGCAACAGCTATGATTTTGATATTAATTTAGAAAATATTTCATCGTTTACTGATGCTGCAAATATTATTAATGATAATTTAAAACAGCCAAAAATAGATGCAGTGCCATATAGTCTTGAAGGCACAACACCTTCACTGCCGATTACTGCAGCAGCAACTATTGATGCATCAGAACTTATTATCCAGGATAATCAAAGTGAAGCAATATTTACATATACCGCCAGCATAACAATAGATACTTCTGATGGTGTAGATGAAGTAGTAACAAAATTAAACACTAAAGAATTAAGTGATGCTAACTTGGTATGGAGTAATGACGGCGGAGTTTTTAAATTAAGCCAGATAAATTATTCATCAGCATCTAATACAATACCTGTTAAGATATTTATATCAGAATCAGATATACAAGTAAAACTTGGACTTGATAAAGTTACAACACAAGCTGGTTCACCAGAAGTGCCTGCAAAAGATTTAGGAACATGTGTTTACTCAACACAAACAGAAGGCTTTATCATTCAAGGCTCAGTAGCAAGTGCATCACAAACTATTGACTATGCCACAGGTGATATGGCTTCTATTTTAGGGCTTGCAGAAACAGACGGTGGGTATATTACAAAAGGTACAAATGGTGAAAATTTAACTGAAATGCTAAATCATATTGGGCGTATTAATGGCGATTATGTATCTATAGCAAGCATTGGGCGGGGAACTCAAATGCCGTCCCCCGTCCCAACCACCCCCGCTTTTAATGATGAAAAATCCCCGAATAAATCGGTTGATTTTTCAAACAGCTTAATTACACCTGATGATTACGAAACTATAGCAAGCTGGGTAAATGCCAGTGGCGGCAGATATGCTTTTATAGTGATAAGTGATGATGCCAGGTTAAAATCAACAAACCAGATTGTATATGAAAATCTTTTTGGTAACGATGGATTTATTTTAATTTATGGCAGCAATATTAATATGCTGGCATTTATGCAAGCAGCTATTGCATCTGTTGATTTTTCAGTGCCTGGTGGAATGACTAATTTTAATTTTATAGAAACACCTGAATTTTTAGATGATTCTATTGGCACCAGTGAAGAATTAGATGGCATAAATGCAAATAGAGCTAACTGCTGTTACATAATGGGTGGCTATGGTCAAAGCCAGCCACTTTTTGGTGAAGGCAAGATATTTGGCACAAACTTTAACAATATAGCAAATTATATTGGCAATTCTTGGATAAAGGCAAAGATGGAAATCGCTGGTGCTAACCTTATGATTTCACAAGGCTTTATTGCTCTTCGTGGCGGCAAAGGACAATCATTAATTTTAGCAAGCTTACAAGAGATAATAGCTTTAGCTAAAGTATCAGATATTATTGTAACTGTTGGCACAGATGGATTATTAGCAGCAGAAAAAGCTAAAATAGTATCTGTTACAGGTAATGCTAATGCAGTAAACTTAATAGAGAGCAATGGGTATTATATAAATGTGCTGCCACTTACAGCTGATGATATTGCTAACGAACAGATGAGAGTGCAGTTTATTTATACTAAAAATGTGCCACTGAACAGATTAGTAGTTCAAAATATTGTAATATAAAATTTAAAATGATTTTAAAAATAAGGAGAGATTTATATGTCAAATTTTATAGGAACTAATGCTGTAACAATAGCTATATCTATTCTGCCGTTATATCCAGCAGGAACTGTTGACCATTTTGCAGATGGCAGTGATGTATGGACTGGTGGTGCGGTAGAAACTGCTGATATGGTAAAGACGCCTGATGGTCATACTTATGCCTGGACAAAAAATGCAATAATAGAAAGAACATTAACTATTGCTCCTGCAAGCCCTATTGCGGTGATTTTGGATGCTGCTGTTGCTGCCCAGCAAAGCTATGTAGGTGTTGGTCCAGAGCCTTTCCAAGTAACAGTAGTCGTCACTCATGCACATTCTGGGCAGGTTGATACTTATTCTGATGGTATTATAAATAATGGCGAGCTTGGTATGAAAGTGCAGCAAGACAGACTTGGAAATAAGCAGTATAGTTTTAAATTTGGCTCTTTTATCACAACAGGACCGCTCAAATAGGAGAAAATAATGGAAAAGAAAGTATTTGAATTAAGTGATGGCAAGACTACTAGACAAGCATATTTTAAAAAAGTGACCATGGAAGATGGCTTAAAAATTATAACAACTGCTGATGGTATGGCTCGTCAGGAAGAAACAGCTGTTAATAAGTTTGTAAATATTGCAGTTAAATATCTTGTGTTAGTTATTCCAGGAACTGGAACAGAGCAGCATATTAAAAGTTTGGCTGAGCTGGATGCTATATTTGAGAACCCATTTATGAGCATAAAAATTGCTGAAGAATTTGAGAATTACATAGCCCCCTATTTAGAGAGCTTGAATATTTCCAAAAGCAAAATTATGGAGTTACAAGCTCAAGCTCTTCAAAAATAAATTATCCATGTAACGCAATAGTCACTACTCTTATTTTAAATGGGTTTGGTGACTATGATAAAATAATGAATATGAGTTTTGAAAGTGCTGTATATACATATATTACAGTAGCTTTATCTAACATTGCTTATCAAAAAGAACTCAACAAAGGGCACAAATCAGTATAAGGGGCGAACGGTTTTTGTGAGGACAGATTTTCCTGACTGATTAAGGAAGAAGTAGAAAATCTGGCTGGGTTCCAGCTTCGCATTTCTATTTCCTTCCTATTCGTCGGGAAATGCTTGCGTCGCAAAAAAACGCTCCCCCTTATAGTATCCCCCTTAATCACAAAACTTCCTAATCTCACCGATTAGAAAGTTTCATATGTATAAAAATGCCGATACATGCTCGTCATTTTTATAACACATATTAATAATAGTATCTATTCTATAAGAAATATTAATAATATTTGTTACCTGTAATCATTAATATTCCTGCATTATACTTGATTTATAATAAAAATAAGGATTGTGTAATGGCTCTTGGTGATACATTAAAAAATTATGTAATTGGCGAGCGTATTTTGCGAGGACTGCCAAATTCCCGACCGAATAGGGAGGAATCAGAATTTGCACAGGCTGGAGTTGGTAAAAATGGCATTAGGTGATACTTTAAAAAACTACACCGTCGGAGTAGGTATCAAAGATAATAACTTTACTGCTGGGCTTAAAAATATGGGCGGGCAGTTAAAAGGTTTTATCTCTCAAATGGGCATACTGCTGGGTGCAGGCTCGCTTGGTATGGCTTTTAAAAAGTTTATAGATACAGGCACAGATATTAGTAATTTTTCATCACTTACAGGTATTGCAGAACAGGATATAACAGCTCTTGGTGGAGCATTAGAACAGTTTGGTGGCAATGTAGATAGTGCCAAAAGCTCGCTACAGGCATTGCAGCAAGGATTATCACAAGCTGAATGGGGACAAGGACAATTATTAGAGACTGCTGCACTTTATGGAGTAGAACTTTATAATCAGGACGGCTCATTAAAAAATGCACAGCAGCTGCTTATGGGTTTAGCTGATGATTTTCAGCATTTAACAAAAGCTCAGCAGTTTACGCTGGGCAGTCAATTAGGGCTTGATGAAAGCACAATTTTATTATTACAGCAAGGCAAAACAAACATAAAAGCATTGCTCGAAGAACAGCAGAAAATGGGTGTAATGAATGCTGGGCAGGCTCTTGAAGCAAAAAAATTCAGCATGGAATGGACTAAATTAAAGCAGTCATTAGGTTCACTAGGTAGAAGTATTGCAGTTGATATTATGCCTCCAGTGATAGATTTTGTAAAGCAGCTTGGCAAAGCTGTAGACTGGGTGCGGAACTTAGATACATATACTATTATGCTTGCTGCATCTTTTGGTGTGGTTGGGTATGCAATAAAAAATTTACAAAGTATTATGACTATATTTTCTAAAAGTTTTTTAAAAGCTAATTTACCACTATTAGCATTAATCACAGGATTAACAATATTATTTTTAGTAGTTGAAGATATTGTTGGGTACTTCAATGGAAAAGAAAGCCTTTTTGGTAAATTTTTAGAAAATGATAAAATACAAGAGTTTGTGCAAAAGATACAAAATGCTTTTGCATGGGTTAAAGATTTAATAAATAACTTTTCATTTGATAAACTAATGGATGGATTAATAAATTTTGCAAAAGGCTTAAAAAATGCTTTTGGTGATGCTCTAGCTTGGGTATTTGAAACATTATCAGCAATAGGCAGTAATATTGGTGCTATGATTTTAAACCCACTTATTGATGGAATAAATTCAATATTAAATAAAATTCCTAAAAAAATTGCAGAAATGATTGGATTTGAAGGTGGAATTCAAATACCTAGATTTGAAACAAAAGTAATACCTAATTATTTTGATGTAATAGATAGAAGAGTTGCAGAGAGACAAGCAAATAATAATACTCAAAAT
>CAMWVK010000058.1 GCA_947177675.1 uncultured Mucispirillum sp. | reverse complement strand
ATATACTCTTTATGAAAGACTGCCTGTTTTTTATAATTTTTATTCATCATTTAATAAAGGATATGATAAAAATCAGCTTTTAATAAGCTCTCACAATACAAGGATTACTGTGAGTGATGCCTTAAATGATAACAGCTCACTTGTATATAACTATATACTCAACAGGAAAGGAACATATCTTTTAAATTTTGCTGTAAAGTATGATAACAGCACTGAATATATCTTCAAAGATACTTCTGAAAGTAAATATATAATAACCCCATTAAATATATCATTAAAACTGTATAAAGATATGTTAGAAAAATACTGCAAAAATAATAGTGATGTCTGCAAAGCTATGCAGATAGAAAAAATGCTGCCAGTATTTTCAGGTATGAAATAGCTAAAAATTCACAATTTTAGTTACAGTTGAATAGAGATTATCTGCTGTGTTTAGAATAATAAATATAAACTTAATAAAGTTTTCAAATGACCATATACAAATTAAAAAAAATAATAAAAAAAGGGGGAAAGCTTTTCACTTTCCCCAAAATATTTTATAAGTTTGCAAGTATTGGAGCAATAATTAAAGCGACAATACTCATTAATTTAATTAAAATATTCATAGCAGGACCTGATGTATCTTTAAAAGGGTCACCAACAGTATCGCCAACAACAGCGGCTTTGTGAGCTTCGCCACCTTTTGCTTCACCTTCAACTTCACCTTTTTCTATTGCTTTTTTAGCATTATCCCATGCACCGCCAGAGTTTGCCATAAGTAATGCAAGCAGAACACCTGTAACTGTTGCACCGCCAAGCATACCGCCAAGAGCTTCTTTACCAAGAGTAAAGCCAATAACAACTGGCATAGCAGCAGCTAAAACACCCGGAAGTATCATTTCTTTTAATGCTGCACTTGTAGAAATATCAACACATCTTTTTGGGTCTGGTTTAACACCAGCCTTGCCTTCTAAAAGACCTGGGATTTCTTTAAACTGTCTTCTGATTTCTTCTACCATTTTACCTGCAGCTTTACCAACTGATGTCATAGTTAATGCACCAACTATAAATGGCAAAAGACCGCCAACAAATGTTCCCACTATAACAAGAGGGTTAGATAAGTCTATTTTTTCAACATTTGCTGCAGCTGCATAAGCAGAAAAAAGAGCAAGTGCTGTTAATGCTGCAGAACCTATTGCAAAACCTTTACCCATAGCAGCAGTAGTGTTGCCA
Organism: uncultured Mucispirillum sp.; assembly: GCA_947177675.1. GTDB lineage: Bacteria > Chrysiogenota > Deferribacteres > Deferribacterales > Mucispirillaceae > Mucispirillum. The sequence continues at coordinate 6,482 of CAMWVK010000058.1, read as the reverse complement.
AGAGAGTCAAGATTGTCTGTAATTTTACGAACATCTGGTCCTAATCCACTCATTTCTGAAATACCGCCAGCATTATCTGCAATAGGTCCGTAAGCATCTACTGTCATAGTTACACCAACAGTTGCAAGCATACCAACTGCTGCTATGCCTATACCATAAAGACCTGCAAGCTGAAAGCTTATGATAATTGCAGCACAGATTATTAAAATAGGCCATATAGTAGATTCAAGACCTACTGCAAAACCTTGAATAATATTAGTAGCAGGTCCAGTTTTTGATGCTCTTGCAATACGCATCATTGGCGAGCCTGATGTATAAAATTCAGTAATTAAACCAATAAATGTTCCTGCTAATGTTCCACATAATACAGCATAGAATATATTAACTGAAATCTGTAGAATTCCTGTAATGCCAAAAAAAGCAAACACAAGGAAAAGACCTGCACCAATAAAAGTAGAATAACGGAGAGCTTTTGCGGGGTCAGAATTTTTTAATATTTTCATAGAAAATACACCGATTAATGATGCTATTAAACCAAGTGTAGCAAACATAAGCGGAGTAAGCATTAATGCAGAGCGGCCTGCTTCTTCTGATAATGATGGAGCAAGTGTTTCAACTGTTGCTGCTGCAGCTGTTGCAGCTATTGCTATTGTTGCAATAATAGAGCCAGCATAAGATTCAAATATATCTGCACCCATACCAGCAATATCGCCAACATTATCACCCACATTATCTGCAATAACACCCGGGTTTCTAGGGTCATCTTCAGGTATGCCTGCTTCTACTTTACCAACTAAATCTGCACCAACATCAGCAGCTTTTGTATAAATACCACCACCTACACGAGAGAAAAGTGCAATACTTGATGCCCCCATAGCAAAGCCATTTATATAGTGAGCATTTTCAGGTGAGCCAAGCAGTATGAATAATACACCAACACCAAAAAGACCAAGTGACGCAACAGCAAGTCCCATAACAGCACCGCCATTATATGACACTGATAATGCTTTTGCAAGACCTGAACTTCTAGCTGCTTCAGATGTGCGGACATTGGCTTTTGTTGCAGCACTCATGCCAAAAAAACCAGCAAGAACAGAGCTTAATGCACCAAAGATAAATGCGGCTGCAGTTTTTATCCCAAGTCCCGGAGCAAATATCATCAGTCCAGCAACTATGATAATGAACACTGAAAGCACTTTGTATTCTCTGAAAAGAAATGCCATAGCACCTTCATGAATAGAAGCTGCAATATCCTGCATTTCTTTGCTGCCATCAGGCTGCTTTTTCACTGACTGATAGATTATAAATGCAGCAAGAATACCAATTATACCTATTACAGGTATGAAAAGAGTATAGTTTGTAAAATCCATACTGTCCCCCTATATTATAGCCTTTTGCAGGCTTTAAATTTAAAAAATATTATCTGTTATAGACACTCATTGCTTTTTGCAGACCATTATTTAATACATTTATTACAGCATCAGCACCTTTATTTAAAAAATCACTATACAAAGCGGCTTCTTCAGGTTTATATTTTCCTAAAACATAGCTTATGGTATCTTTTGAATTATCTCTGCCTATTCCCATTTTAAGTCTTGGAAAATCTTGCGAGCCTAAACATTCAATAATAGATTTAAGTCCGTTATGACCTCCTGCAGAACCGTTATGACGCAGTTTTAAAGTATTATATGGGATATTCATTTCATCATGAATAATAAGAATATCCTGATAAGCAATTTTATAAAAATTAGCAGCAGCTGCAACAGATTTTCCTGACAAATTCATAAATGTATAAGGTTTTAGTAGAAATAATTTTTCGTTGTTATATTTTATTTCTGCAAAATCACCATCATATTTATCACTCCATGAAATATTTAATCTTTCTGCTAATATATCTATAACATCAAAACCAATATTATGGCGTGTATTTTTATATTTATCTCCAGGGTTGCCAAGACCTGCTAATAATTTTATCATCTATTAATCACCAGTAAAAAGTGAGCTTATACTTTCTCTATTATGTATTCTTTCAATAGATGTAGCAAATATACCTGATACAGATAATATTTCTAATTTTGCAAAATTTTTAAGTCTTGTGTTATCAATAGTATCTGTAATAATTACTTTTTCAATAATACTGTTGCTTATTCTGTCTATTGCAGGACCTGAAAGAATACCATGAGTAGCCATTGCTTTAACACTGACTGCTCCATTTTCCATTAAAGCAGCTGCTGCTTCTGTAAGTGTGCCAGCAGTATCTATCATATCATCTATTAATATACATTTTTTACCTGCAACATCACCAATAACATGCATAACTTTTGCAACATTAGGGCTTGAGCGACGTTTATCAATAATCGCAAGAGGCATTCCAAATTTTTTCGCATAAATTCTAGCACGAGCTACACCACCAGCATCAGGAGATACAATAACTGTGTCATCATTGCATAAGTTATTATTCTGCATATATTTATAAAATACAGGAAGTGCATACAGGTTATCAACAGGTATATCAAAAAAGCCTTGTATTTGTCCTGCATGTAAATCCATAGTAACAATTCTGTCTACACCTGATACTGTAATTAAATTTGATATAAGTTTTGCAGTAATAGGCACACGAGGTTCGCTTGCTCTATCCTGCCTGCTGTAACCAAAATATGGTATAATAGCCGTAATAGTATTTGCTGATGCTCTTTTTAATGCATCTGCCATTATCATAAGCTCCATAAGGTTAGTATCTGATGGTGCATTTGTAGGCTGAACAACAAAAACATCTCTACCGCGAACGCTTTCATTAATTTTAACCATTATTTCTCCATCAGAAAATTTTGAAACAGTAGCTGCACCAAGCCTCATACCAAGGCGTGCAACAATACCTTCTGCCAGACTCTTATTAGAGTTGCCTGAAAAAATTAAAAAATCCATTTCAACCTCTTGCAGCAGTCGCTGCTTTTTTTACAAAATATGTTTTAAAATTGGTTTTTGCTTTATTGTATGCTTCTTCTTGTGCCTGCTTATCAGGATATACTGCAAAAACAGTAGAGCCTGAGCCACTCATCAATGAAAATCCTGCTGTTTCTGCACTTAAAAAATGGACAATATCTTCTACCTGCTTGTGTAATGAAAATACAGCCTGCTGCATATCATTCTTCATTATACTTTTTAATTCATTAAAAGTATATTCTTTTTTTATATTAATGGTATCAAGTTTAGTGAATTCTAAATTGTTACTGTTATAAATTTCTTTTGTAGAAACATAAATATTTGGGTTTATTATAATAAAATAAAGCTCTGGAAGCAGGGGAGCAGGGGTTAGTTTTGTTCCTCTGCCAAGAGCCAGCTGTGGAATATTTTTTAAAAAGAATACTGTATCACTTCCTACCATAGCCATAATTTCAGCCATCTGCTCATAATTTAAGCAAAGCCCGCTTATTTCATTAACTGCCTTTAAATAATATGCTGCATTAGAACTTCCGCCGCCAAGTCCTGCCCCAAAAGGAATATTTTTTTTCAGTGTAATATTAAAGTTATCCTGCAAATTATATTTTTCTTTTAATATATTATGAGTTTTAATAATTATATTGTTATCATCTTCTGGAATATTTTTATTGCTGCATGTTAATGTGGTTTTATCTGATTTTTGAATAGACAGAGTGTCGTATATAGAAACAGGATAAAAAAGAGTAAAAATATCATGGTATCCATCAGCACGCCTGCCTAAAACATATAAAAAAAGGTTTACTTTTGCAGGACATAAGTATGTGTGAATTTGATTTTCCATTATTTTATACTCCAGCCAGATTTATTTAAAAATTTAACTGTAACTTTTCCTTCTGGTGCTGTAACTGTAATAGCTTTTAATATATTTTCTTCCTTATCCCATACATATTCTGCCGTAATATTTCCAGTTACATATTTATACAGTCTGAATTTATCATCAGCATATAATTTAGTGCCGTTTTTTTCTGTAAATATATAAGATGATTTGCTAAAAGTAATTGTATAATTGCTGGCATCAGGCACTCTTTGGGGAGTTTTAAAAAAACTTATTATATGAAATATGGATTTATCTGCTATTTTTTTAATATCTTCAGTATTCTGCGGATTATGGGTCTGCAGTGCAAGTTTTTTATTTTAATAGCTAATAGAAGCAAGCGGATTATTTAATGCTCCTAATACATTAATTAATGCATCATCATTGCATTTTTTATTTAATAATACTGAAAAAGAAATATTCTGCTGGTCTTCAATGCTTATGGCTGCTCGTCCCCTGTAACTGCATAGGTTTGGAGTATTTTTTACTGTTAATGCTGCTGCACTTTCAAGGGTAAGTGATGTATTTATATGGTATCTTGTTAAAGAACAGCTGCTGCTTATTGACAAAAACACAATACATACTGTTATAATATAAAATCTTTTCATAATTATAAACCTTAAATAAAAATTATTTTATTTTTCCCATAGCTTTTTTTACAGCATTTAAATGGTCCTGCAGTTCTTTTTCTTCCGGCATATATTTTAATGCTTCAGTTATATATTTATATGCTTTTTTATAATCTTTCTTTTTGTAATAAACCCAGCCAAGACTGTCAAGATATGCACCATTTTCAGGTTCCTTTTTTAATGCTTTTTCTATTAAAATAAGGGCTTCATCTAAATTTGTTCCCATTTCTGCATACATAAAACCTAAAAAATTTTGAAAAACTGGATTTTCTGGCTCTATTTCAAGAGCTTTTTTCACAAGTTCTAAAGTTCTATCTATATTTCCTTCTTCTTCATATAGTGATGCAAGAAATACAAGCACCTGAGTATTAGTTGGATTTTCTTTTAATGCATCTTCTAATATAAGCACAGCAGTTTTATTATCTTTATCTATTGAGTAACACTCTGCTTTTAATAAATAATAATCTACATCTCGTTCTAATTCATCTATCATATTAATGTATTTAAGTGCATCTTTTGTTTTATCCTGCAAAAGATACACTACTGCAAGTCGTTTTAATGTTTGAGCATAAGCTGGATTAATATTTAATGCACCAAGATACATTTTTTCTGCTTTTTCATAGTTTTTAGTATATTCATAAAATTTGCCGGCAATATAATAGTTCACTGTTTCATCTGGGGAAAGAGTAGTTAGTTCTTCAAAAACCTGCCCCGCCTCTTCATACCTGCCTGATTTATTAAGTACATCTCCAAGCTGTATCAGAATAATAGCTTTTGATTTGCCGTATAATTTTCCAGCTAATCTTTTATATACTTCTATAGCTTTATCAAAATTGCCACTTTCTGTATATATTTTGCCAATATTCTGTTCAATAATGGCACTTATATTTTCATTATCACTGCTTACTTCTTCTAAAAGTTTTATGGCTTTTTCTTCATTATTCTGCATAAGATAAACTTCTGCAAGCATAAGTTTTGCAGTGCTGTTGTTATCTATTTTTACAGCTTTTTCTAAATCTTTTACTGCCTGTTTTCTTTTATTTTGAGCAGAATAAATATCAGCTCTTACAATGTAATATTGAGAGTTTTCTGGAGTTTTTTTAATAAGTTCATCAGTAATTTCTAAAGCACGCTTGTATTTTTTTAATTCTGAGGCAAGAATAGCAGTATTTAAGGCATAGTCTGGATTATCTGCTATACTTCCTGCAATTTTTAGGCAGTTTTCCATATATTCATAAGCTGCCTGAGTATTGTTTTTATATGTTTTATAAATAGATGCTGTTAAATGAAGATATTTTGCTTCTTTTGGGAAGTTATGGACTGCCTGTTTTGAAAAATCTAAAGCTTCATCAACAAGCCCTGCATTAAGCTGATTTTCTATAAGAAAGTCATAAATATACATAGATTTTTCATTTTTTAATATATTTTTCAAAACTTCAGCTGCTTCTTTATAGCTTCCATTTAAGCTTAATTGTTTTGCCTTAATAAAAAGACTTGTGTTAGACTGCTGTGCATAAGCAGGTAATATATATGTAAATAAAGATAAAATTATAAAGAATGATAGTAAAATTTTTTTCATTAAATACTCCACTGTAATTAAATCAGTCTATTTTAAACTACTATCATAATAAAGACAATATTTATTTTCTCACATTACTATTGTTTGATAAAAATTGTTATAGCTTATTAATATATTAAATATACTTATAATATTGTTATTGAAATAATCGTGTAATAATATACTTACAGCTTTTATAATATTATTGACATCTGTTACCTGTTATTTAAGATAGCAGAGTAACAATTTAATTATATTATTTCTTGAAAAATATGCAAGTTCACAATATTTATGATATACACAAATAAAAAATAATTAATCTATACAAATATATAACAATATATATTTTACTAATTTAAATTTGGTTAATTTATATATATTTCTGATTATTTCTGCACTCATGGCAAAGTGGAGCAAAAATGCTTGTCAAAATTAACAATGTGTAGTATGAAACCATTTTAAAAAATGATTTTATTATATG
>CAMWVK010000057.1 GCA_947177675.1 uncultured Mucispirillum sp. | reverse complement strand
TGTGATAATATTAATATTTCAAATGTAACAAAAAAAAATGTGTAATTAAATAACAACATAAATACAAATAGACAAAAAATAGAACATGAAAAAAATAATATTTTAAAAACAGAAAATATCTATAATGCAGGAATAGAGAATAATATAACTGATGAATATATAGAAAAAATATCATCTTTATCAAGGGGAAATATTCCAAACACCAGTGATTTTAATGAAGGTCTTATAAATATTATAAGTGATAATGAAACACAAATAAAATATGGCTTTCAAATATTTAAATTAAGTGGTAGTATAAACTCTTTAACTGTTGGTGATATGGCATCATATTTTTATAACCAAAATAAAGTGTCATCAAGTTTAAATTATGCAGAAAAGATGATTAATCAAGGTATGAATAAAAATTCTTCTGTATATAAAAGTGATAAAGCTTTATTTGATGCAGTAAGTAATGATAAAACTGGACTGGCAAAACATATTGCAAAACTTTATTTTATGGTAACAGCTCCTAATGAATTTGAAAAATTTTCTAAAAATTTAGAAAAGTATGAAAATACCAAATTAGAAGATTTAAGCCCAGAATCTCTGCATAACTTAATGATAGCAAAAGAAACTGGGGATATTGAAATATTTAATCAGGTGCTGAATAACTTAAAATTAAAAGTTAATAATTTAATAGATATTAACACTCTACAAAAAAATTACTCTACATTAAAAAAAGATATACAAAATAAACCACCAGTTTACAGGCAGCAATCTATTTTAGAATCAGCACGGCAAAAGGTATTTGAAAATATTAAAATAAAATAATTTAGATATATCATATGCTGCTGTATTGTATAAAATTTAGATTTTCGCCTATAAAATAAGGCTCAATATGACTTATAATGTGAAAGCCTTATGTCAATGCTGAGACTGCTTCCCTGTCTTACTGAGCCTGAAAAGCGAAGAATCTAAAAACAGATAACTGAAATTTTTATCAGTAAAATCAGGTTTAAAATGGCTACTGTATAAATTTTAGATAGGTCCAAAGTATCTATATATATAAAAAATATTGCAACTATTTTCCATATAATATAAGAGCGGGTAAAAACCCGCCCTTAATAGTTATATTTCATTTTTTTCTTTTAATTCATCATACCATCTGCCATGATGTGCTTTTGCATAGCTTTCAGGAACAACTCCCTTTGTCATACCAATAAACGATGGACGGCTTGCAGGGTGTCCAACACTTAAATAAATATGCCCGATTATTACTGCAACCATTACTGCCATACCAGCATCATGCACAGGGTATGCCCACCTTACAACTTCTACTGGAAATGATTCTTTAAACCACATAATAAAGCCAGTTGCAACCATTGTAACAGCACCTAAAATTGTAAGAACTGAGTTTAATTTCTGACCGCCATTAAAAAAGTCCTGTTTTGGAATATTTTTTGCCTTGCCTATTAATTCCAGCGGAAAAACAGCTAAAAATTGAAAATCTCTCTTTGACCAGCTCCATGCACTTTTTGTCCACTGCATAAAACCTTGTCTATCCATTAATATCATAAATGGTGTTGGAAGTAAAAATGTTACTGCAAATACTCTGTGAACTATTTGCAGTAACTCAGGCACTTTTACTCCTAAAAATAGCGGAAGCCCAGTTAATACAAGCATAATAAAGCTAATAGCATTAGTCCAGTGAGCTATAACTATAAATTTGCTAAATCTTTTTACATATTTTTCATTATTCATGGTCATCACCTCCATGTTTTCCACCGCCTGTTACAGTATTTACAACAGCAGCACCAGCAACTGCCACAACTGCAGCACCCATTAATATTTTGCCAGCAGGCTGTATTTTATCTTTCCAAACACTTAAACTTGGAGCAAGCTGCGGCTCATCAGGCAGACCATAAACAGATGGTTTATAAGGAAGAACATACATCATAGCTCCACCTTTAATAGAATTATCTGTTTCCACATTATATGTGCATGCATCAGGATATTTTTCTCTTAAAACTGCAAGTCTTTCATTAGCAATTTTCACCATCTCTTCACGAGTGCCAAAAAGGATTGCATCTGCTGTGCATGTTTTAGCACAGGACGGCATATATTTTCTATCATATCCATTTTCAATATATTTTTCCACCCTGTCTATACATAAGTTGCATTTAGTAGATTTTTTAGTTTCTTTATCTACATGAGGCACACCAAAAGTGCAGTTTATTTCACAATATCCGCACCCTATACATTTATCTATATCATGAGAAACAATACCTGTTTCTTCTTTTTGAAGTGCATTTGTTGGGCAGCCAAGAACACAGCCTGCAATACCACAGTGCATACACTGAAATTTAAGAAAATCCCACCTTACTTTGTCATCTACCATAGTTTCTTTCATACGAATTAAAGTATATGTTTTACTGCTTAAATCCTTATGTGACTGATAATCACCATCAAAAGGGGTTTTATCAGCAGGCAGATTTTTCCACTGTTTGCAGGCTACTGAGCAGCCTCTGCATGCAGAGCATTTCTCCACATCATGCAGCATAGCAATTTCTACGGCCATATTATCCTCCTAATTTTTAATACACCGGCACATCAACCTGTGCTATACGGCGTATTGCATTACAAAATATATCAATATCATTATCTGTTGTAAAATATCCCGGGCTAAGTCGGACTGTTCCCTGCGGAAAAGTTCCTAAAAACTGATGAGTTAAAGGCGAGCACTGCAATCCTGCCCTTGTCTGAATATCATAATTCTGGTTTAATACTGAACCAACATCTTCAGCATCCCACCCTAAAACATTAAAAGAAAGCACAGCAGTCCTTGCCATATCAGGCTTTGGACCATAAAGTGTTATATTATCAAAGTGAGATAAATATTCCCACAGTCTTTCAATGTAATAAAGTTCTCTTTCAGCTATATTTTTAATACCCGTTTTATTAATAAATTTCAGCCCCTCTCCCATAGAGAGAATACCTGGAACATTATGGGTGCCTGCTTCAAAAGCTTCAGGCCAGTTGACTGGCTGATATTCTGAGCTAGAATCAAACCCTGTGCCGCCCTCTCTAAAAGGACGAAGTTTAAATATTCTTTCTCCCAGCACTAATATGCCTGTGCCCTGCAGTCCATACAGGCTTTTATGTCCTGCTGCTGCAAGCATATCTATTGGCATATTACGCATATCAATAGGCACTATTCCTGCAGTCTGAGCTGCATCTAAAAGCAAATAGCCGCCTTTATCTCTGACTATCTGCCCTAGTGTTTCCACAGGCTGCAATGCTCCAGTTACATTTGAGCTGTGACATACTACTGCAAGCTTTGTTTTCTCAGTTACAAGCTTTCTAAATTCATCAACTATTACATAACCATACTTATCACATGGAGAAGTATCTAAACTTATTATTCCATCCCTTGCCATTGCTTTTAATGGCCTTGATACTGAATTATGCTCTGTTGATGTTATAACTACATGGTCGCCTTGGTTTAAGAAACCTTTTATCGCCATATTTAAAGCATCTGTTGCACTGTAAGTAAATATTATACGGAAATCTTCCAGCAGATTAAAAAAGTCTATAAAGGCTTTTCTTACACTCTGCACTCCGCTTAATGCTTTTGCAGCTGTATTATGACTGCCTCTGCCTGGAGTGCCAGTGCCATCTGTCAGCATTTCTATAACTTTCTCTCTTACATTACATGGCTTTGGAAAACTTGTTGCAGCATTGTCTAAATATATCATCTTTATGGTTTTACAAGGCTTCCTTTTGCAGTAAAGCCCGTATTCTCCATTAGTATATCAAGATGAATAGATGCCCAGCCTTCTTTACCTGCACTGTTATTATCCCCGCCAATATATGTTTTTAAATAACTGTTACAATTATGGCATAAGTCAATACGCATATCAGGCTCATCTTCACTGTCTTTTATACTCATCTTTTTCTGGTCAAGGTTATCACAGTATGGGCAGCCTATTCGCTTATAAACCCACTCTGTGCCACAGTGGTCACAGTGCAGAAAACGCTGTCTGCCTCTTTTTGTATGTTTTAAAAAAGCAGTAGCTGCATTATTACCGCATACTGGACATATTCCTTTCTGCCAGTTGTTTTCACTGACAAATTTTTCAATTTCTGCCTTTATTCCGCTTAATGCTTTCCTTATAGATACCCATGCAAAATACTCAAGCTGCTCTTTTGCAGCCTCTAAATTATCAGCCATTTCATTAAGAAATTTATCATTACCAACAAGGACTGCTTTTATTATACTGTTACAGTCATCTTGAGATAATTTACTGATAGATTTAAAAATATTCTGCATTTCTTCTGGCAGTTCGGCAGTAAGGCTTTCATTTTCATTTTTACATATTTTATAAAATACTGCACCAGCTTTATTATCTATGCCAAAATCAAAGTCTGTCAATAGTATTGGTATGCCCTGAATAAACTGCTCTTTAATCTGCTTAATATCTAGCATATCAGCACTTACAGGCAAGTTTTCAAGCATTTTTTCAAAAGCTGTATTTAAAGCAGCAATATCTTTTAAATAAGTATGACTTTCCACCCATTTATCTACTGCTTTTAAAGTATTTTTCATTATATCTATGCTCCTGCTTTCATTACATTAACAAGGCATGCTTTAGTTTCCTGTATCCATGTATTTGGGTCGCCTGCATCAATAGTTAAAAGGTTTGTACTTGCTGCACTGCTTAATCCTTTAAAGCCCCAGTTATAAGGCATCCATACAACAGTACATTCTTCGCCATTAATATTTAATGTATGGATACGGTTTGTTACCATTGCTTTAACTTCAATTTCACCTCTTGCAGATTTCACTTTGACTTTTTCACCATTTTTAACACCAAGTTTTTCAGCCAGTGCAACAGGCATTTCAATAAATGTTTCTTTTACAAGCTCATTAAGCCATGGAACATTTCTTGTATATGCACCAGAGCACCAGTGTTCAGAAACTGCTGATGTGCAAAGAACATAAGGAAAATCTTTTTTATCGCCTATTTCCTGAAAACCTTTTACCCTTGGATAAATTAAGCATGGGTTAGATGCTACATTTTCATGGAGTATGTTTTTAGTAGGGCTTTCAACTGGCTCATAAAATTCTGGGAATGGACCATCACCCGGAGTATATGAAACATCACGAGGTAATGCTCCTTGCGTTTCAGGGTCTGCATAATATGCACCAAAAAGACGACCTACACCTTCACCTGACATACGGAAAGGTTTCTGACCGTTTGCTGTATCTGGTCCATCTGTTGCTGCTGGAACATCTGGAACATCGTAACCAGTCCATTTTTTAGCATTTTCATCCCACCAGATAAGCTTATTGTTTTCATCATAAGGTCTGCCGTTTTTATCACATGATGCCCTGTTATAAAGGATATGAATATTACCAGGCCATGTCCATGCATATTTTGGGAATATACCAAGATTGCCAGGGTCTGTTTGGAAATCTTTTCTTAAAGTTTGGTTTTCACCATTTGCATAAACTCCAGCATATACCCAGCAGCCTGTTGATGTTGAACCATCTGCCTGTATTTCTCCAATACTTTTAAGAAGTTGACCAGTTTTATGATTATAACCATTAATTTCTTTCAATACAGTATCAGACCTGTTGTCAGCAGGATAATCCCATTTAACAAGTTTAAAGATTTTATCCTTTTCTTCTGTTGAGGAAGCATATTTTTCTCTGATTTTTTGGAAAAGAAGGTCAAGAATTTCAATATCTTGTTTTACCTCGCCTACAGGTTTAACACCAGCATAACGCCATTGAACAAGACGGCTTGAATTTATTAAAGTTCCTTCTTTTTCTAAAAATGATGCAGCAGGTAATAAAATAACTTCTGTATCTATTGTTGATGGGTCAACACCTTCTCTTTTCTGCCAAAAACATGAAGTTTCTGTTTCAAAAGGGTCAGCACAAACAAGCATTTCTAAATTTTCCAGACCTGCTTGAACAATATTTAAGTTAGGGCTTGTAACAAGCGGATTTTGACCAGTAATATATAAGAATTTCATTTTCTTTTCTAGTGCTGTTTCAAAAATTCTGTATATAGAATAGTTTTGCCCTGCATTTATTTTAGGTAAAAGTGGGTAGCAAAAATCATTTTCTGCATTCGCATTTTCGCCAAACCATGATTTCATTAAATTTACCATAAATTTTCTACGAAATGTTCCTGATGATTTAGTCCATTCATCAAGTGTCTGTTGTTTATGGTTAGGAGTGTTTAAATAACCTGGATAGTAGTTGAAAAGCACAGCAAAGTCAGTAGAACCCTGCACATTTGGTTCGCCACGAAGTGCATTAATACCTGTTCCAGGTTTACCCACATTACCAAGTAAAAGCTGCATAACAGTAAAGCTGCGGATATTTTGAACACCAACAGTATGCTGAGTCATACCAAGAGCATACATAACTGTTCCAGGACGGTTGCTTATCATAACATCTGCAATTTTTTTAATGTCATCTACAGGAATACCAGTAATATTTGATGCAGTTTGTAAATCATAGCGTTTATAAAACTCTCTCATTTTCATCATAACACTGTCTGGATGAGTTAATGAAGCAACTACTGGTTTACCAGCTTCGTTAAGCTGATAAGCCCATTTTTTCTTATCATAAGAGTGTGTTGCTTCATTATAGCCTGCAAATAAGCCGTCATTAAAATCATAATCAGGTGAAATAAGCATAGCAGCATTGGTATGGGTTAAAATATAATCTTTATCATAGCTTTCTGTTTCAAGAATATAATTAATAATTGCTCCAAGAAAAGCAATATCTGTCCCTGGGCGGATTTGTGCATGAATATCTGCTAATTTTGATGTTCTTGTATATCTTGGGTCTACATGGATAACAACAGCACCTTTTGATTTTGCTCTCATAATCCATTTTGCACTCATTGGATGATTTTCCGCAGCATTTGAGCCTTCTATTAAAATGGCTTTTGCATTTTTTAAATCCTGCCATGTATTTGTCATAGCACCGCGTCCAAAAGCAGTTGATAAGGCTGGAACTGTTGATGAATGGCAAAGACGAGCCTGATGTTCAAGGAATGCAACACCCAGCATTTTTGTCATTTTAGAGATAAGATAACACTCTTCATTGTGGACTTGAGCACCGCCCACAAAACTTATGGCATCACATCTGTTCACATTATATGTTATACCATTATCTGTTTCTTGAGCTATCCAGTTATCATCACGAACCTGCTTAATTTTTGATGCGATTTTATCAATAGCCTCATCCCAAGATATTTCTACCCATTTATCGCTTTTTGGTGCTCTGTATCTTGGTTTTAAATTGCGATTATCAGAGTTTGGCACAACAGACATAGACGCCCCTTTACTGCATAAACCGCCTTCATTGACAATATGGTCAGAATCGCCTTCCAAGTTAATCATTTTACCGTTTTTCACATACCCAACCATACCGCACCCGCAGGCACAAAATGTGCAAATAGATGTGTATTCTTTTGCATCATCAAGTTTAAAACCTTTAACCGCTGCTTTTACAGATGGTATATTAAAACCAAAGCCAGCCAGAGAAAGTCCTGCCCCTGCTGCTGTAGTTTTAAGTAGAGTTCTTCTGCTTACTTCCAAAGTAGCACCTCCCAATATTACTTCGATAAAGAATGTTTAGCATATTTAACTTTAAAAAAGCTATAAAATCTGACTGTTGTTTAAATATACAAA
>CAMWVK010000056.1 GCA_947177675.1 uncultured Mucispirillum sp. | reverse complement strand
ATTTTATAGTATTCTACAAAAATTATGCAAATATATATCCTAAATTATAAATAATTTAAGTATTATTGTAAAAAATTAATCAAAATAGTTGTTGTATTAATATAAAAATAGGTATAAAATTTCAAACTTATAAAAATAATATATCTATAAGGAGTTGTTTAAAGTATGAAAAAAATCAAATCTATTGGTCTTGTAGCTCACGATGCAAGAAAAAGAGATATGGTGGAATGGGTAGAATTTAACTATAAAAGATTAATGCCCCATAAATTGATATGCACAGGCACAACTGGTCGTTTAGTAGAAGAAGTATTTTTACGCAGAGAGCCAGATAAAGCATCAGATATTATTAAATTAAAATCAGGTCCCCTTGGCGGCGACCAGCAAATGGGTTCATTAATAGCAAGCGGTCATGTAGATATTTTAATATTTTTTATAGACCCTATGACTACTCAGCCACATGATGTGGATATTAAAGCATTAGAGCGTTTATGCTCAGTGTATAATGTAGTAATTGCATGCACTCGTTCAACTGCAGATTTTGTTATATCTTCTCATCTTTTTGAAGAAGATTATGAGCCTGTAACTATTGATTATACAAACTACCTTAATCGCACTGTATAATTTTTTTAAGCTTTATTTGTAACTTTATTCTATATCTTTCGTCTTATAATTAATACAAGATAGATATATGTTTTAAGGAGTTACAAATGAAGCACGCATATTTTTTACTATTATTTTTCAGTATTTTGTTTGCAGTAGTTAATTTTGCTATGGCAGATGACTTTTATTACAATGGCTCACCATCATATAATCCTTATAATGGCTATACTGTTATGAGCATTCCGCCACCACCTCCAATGAGTTCTGTGCCTTTTTATATTAGAGATGATTATGATGATTATATAGAAGATTATTATAAATGTATATTAGGTTATGAGTATAAAGGTCTAACCTGCAGATATTGGAGAAACTATGCAGAAAAAAATGGTTTTTATCAAAAAACTGCACCAGTTCAAGGCAGTAATACTCAAAATAATATGCAGTATAATGCTAATACTAGTCCTAATACCAATACTAATACTGAATCTAGTAACAGCCAAAATACTCAGTCAACTGACAATATTAAAAATATGCCTGAACCATACAGCCCTCAGCGTTAATAGTCTGGCTGCTGAAATATTAATATTTTAGCAGCTTTGAGATTATCAAAAAAAATACATTTTAATATAAATATTTGCATTTTTAATACATTTAATATATATTATATTAAATAAGAGGTGTAATATGGATTATTCAACTATCAGTGTAAGAATTGATAAGAAAAATAAACAAGCATTTGATAAATTCTGTGATGATGTAGGTATGACAACATCAACTGCTATATCAATATTTATTAAAACTGTATTAAGAGAAAACCGTATTCCTTTTGATATATCAAATGATCCTTTTTATTCTAAAACAAATATGGAACATTTAAAACGGGGAATATCTGCCATTGATCAAGGTCAAGGAAAAGAACATAAATTAATAGATGAATAGTTGAAATAAATATGAAAAAAATATGGTTTGATGAAGCGTGGGAAGATTATCTCTATTGGCAGCAGCAAGATAAAAAAACACTTAAAAGAGTTAATAATTTAATAAAAGATATTGAAAGAAATGGTCATAATGGTATAGGAAAATCAGAGCCATTAAAAAATGAATTACAGGGATATTGGAGTCGCCGTATTGATAGTATAAACAGGATTGTATATAAAATTGAAAATGAAACACTATATATTATCTCTTGCAAAGGTCATTATGAATAATTAAGCATAAAAAAGCTTTCTAGTGCCGAAGTATCTGAAAATAGATTTACTCTTTTACAGATAAAATACTTCTAGTGGCTTAGTACAATTTTTTTAGGTAAATTCTCTATATTTTAGCAGCTTTTTTAATTGAATTATTATGATTTTTGTAGTATAAATTTATACACTATTTAGTAAGGTTATTTGTGAATAAATTTAGCTGGTACTTATTAAAATTATTTTTGAAAAACTTCGCTATTGTATCATTATTTGTTATAATGCTTCAGTGGCTTTCTTCTGCTTATGGCAATATTAATATACTAGAAGGTTATAAATATTCTGCTGTTGATTTTATAGTTGTTGCATCGTATGGTATAGTTCTTGGTATTAATCAGCTTGTTCCTATGATAGTAGCTGTCAGCACAATTATTACTATGATAATACTTATGCGTAGTAATGAGCTGCTTGCATATATGGTTATAGGCGGTTCTCTTGGAAGGCTTTCTGTCCCCCTTATTTTTATTGGTGTTATTATAAGCTCTTTTATGGTATTTATGGAGTATAAGGCTATTCCAGAAGTGCGTGTAGTCCGTGAAAATATGTTAAATATTATGCGTGATATGCCTGTATCAAATAATGCCAGTGGATTTTATAACACATGGTTTTTAGATAAGAATCAGGTTATTACACATATATCTCTTGTTTCTATTTCAGAAAAAACAATTTATGGTGTAGATGAATATATACCAGATAAAAATGGTAAAATTACATATATTAACAAAATAGAAAAACTTGTCAAAGAAGGGGATATTTGGGTTGCATATAATATTAAACAGATGAATATTTTAAGTAATCCACCAGAAATTAAATATATTGATAAAAATGTATTAAATGATAATTCATGGGACAGGCTTATATCTATATCAACAGGTGATACCCGTGTTTATACACCTGCAGAATTAAATACATTAATACAGCTTTTTAGAGAAAAGGGCATAAATACTGATACACTGGAGCTTAATTTGTATTATAAATTTGCCTATGCAGTATCTGTAATAGTTTTAATTATTTTGCTTTATCCTATATCCATTAATTTTTCAAGAAATTATTCTATTGTAAAAAATGCATCTATTACATTTTCCATTTCCCTTATTTTTATATTAGTTCAGCACAGCAGTCGTTCACTTGGTTCAAGTGGAATTATTCCACCAATTGCTGCAACATTTGGACCTATTATAATATTTTTATGTATTGGAATATTTTTAATATATTACAGAAGTCTTGCAAAATAAATATTAAAATTAGAAAACTCTTTTATATATCAATAAAGTATGGTATATAATATCTGTAATTTAATGGAGGAATGGATGGGGCAAAAGTTTAAGTTTGCAGTTCGTCTTTTAGTTAGTATTCTTTTGCTTGCTATTTTAATATATATTGCAGGTCCTGCTCAAATATATAATGAATTAATTAACAGTCGGCTGGATTATAACTTTGCAGGATTTATTCTAATATTATTAGGCACATTTATAGCAGTATATCGCTGGTATATAATAATGAATGAGCTTGATTTTCCCAAAACTCCATTTTTATTTTATTTTAAAAGTTATTTTAGAGGTATATTTTTTAATCAGCTGCTGCCATCGTCTATTGGCGGCGATGCTGTTAAAGTGATTGATACAGCAAAACAGCTTGGCTGTAAAAAAAGAGAAGCATTTGTTGGTGTTCTCATTGATAGAGGGCTTGGAATTGCAGGCATTTTGCTTTTAAATCTTATTTTTAATAATACAGCACAAGGCTTTCTTCCAAAATCAAGCTACTATATATTAAATATAATAGCTTTTTCTGGAATCGCTGGCTTTATTGTTTTTATGTTTTTACATAAAATAGAATATTTAAACAGATTTAAATTTTATCAGATTATAAGTGTTCCATCAAAAGCATTATGGACTGTTATGAATGATTTTAAAAAAACTTTTTTACAAGTTTTTTTGTCATTATCTATACATATATTTACTTTTGCAGGTGTGTATATGATAGCAAGGGCTTTTGGTGTAGGCTTGCCAGTATATGCTTTTATGGTAATAATGCCGCCTGTTATACTGCTTACAATCATACCTATTTCTCTTGCAGGCTGGGGTGTGAGAGAAGTCAGTATGGTAAGCCTTTTAAGTTATTCTGGTATTGCTCAGGAAACTGCTTTATCTATATCCATTATTTTTGGATTTACTTATGTAATACAAGGTCTGCTCGGATTATATTTTTTTATAAACAGTAAAAAGGGGAGTTAATATGAAAGTTGATACTATGAGATTTGTAGATAAATATTTTGGAGTGCCGCTTTGTTTTATTGGCACAGCTGTTTTTAAAATTTTTTTGAGACCTAAAAAAAATGTTAAGCCTAAAAACATACTTTTTATAGAACTTTCAGAAATGGGCAGTGCAATACTTGTAGACCCTGCTATGCAGAAAGCCAAAAAAACTTTTGATGCTGAATTGTTTTTTTTAATATTCAAAAAAAATAAACCATCATTACAACTTTTAAATACAGTAGAAGATAAAAATATTTGGACAATAAATGCGGACAGCATTGTTTCTCTTATTAAAGATACTTGGAAATTTTTATTCTGGGCAAGAAAAAGAAAAATTGATACAGTAATAGATTTAGAATTATTTTCACGATATTCTGGGCTTTTAGCAGGTTTTGCAGGGGCAGATAACATAGCTGCATTTAATAATTTCCATGGAGAAGGGCTTTATAAAGGCAATATGGTTACTCATAAAGTCCTGTATAACAGCCATATACATATATCTAAAAATTTTATAGCTATGGTTAATGCTCTTATGTCTGATAAAAAAGAATTACCTTATTCTAAAACAAAAATAGATGACAGTGAAATAGTGCTTAGAAAGGCAGAAGTAAGTGAAGAATTAAAAGAAAAAGTATCTGCAAAGATACAGCAGATTATACCAGAATATAAAAGGGGAGATAAAGTCGTATTAATAAACCCTAATGCCAGCGAGCTTTTACCACAGAGAAGGTGGGATAAGAATAAATATAAAGATTTAATCAATAAAATTTTAGAAGAATATAAAGATGTGTATGTATTAATTACTGGTGCTCCTAATGAGAAAATGGAAGCAGAACAGCTTGCTAATCAGTGCGGAGATAGATGTTTCAGCTTTGCAGGTGAAGTAAAATTTTCTGAGCTTGTTGGTTTATATGAATTATCTAAAATTATGATAACAAACGATTCTGGTCCTGCACATTTTGCAGCAGTTACAAGTATGCCAACTATTGTTATTTTTGGTCCAGAAACACCTGCATTATACAGCTCTCTTGGAAAAACAAGACCAGTGTATGCTTACCTTGCATGCTCTCCCTGTGTTAGTGCTGCAAACCATAGAAAAACACCATGTAAAGATAATGTATGTTTGCAGATGATTACAGTTGATGATGTGTTTAAAGCATTTAGGGAAGAATATAATGGATAAATTGGGTATGATAAATCTAAACCAGCGAATAGTTTTAGGTATATTAATTATTTTCAGCATTTTACAGGCTCTTTATAATGCACTTTTGCCCATTTATCTTGATGAAGCATATTACTGGGTATGGGCTTTGCGTCCCGAATTCAGCTATTATGACCATCCCGGTATGGTTGCATGGATAATTTATCCATTTACGATTATAGCAAATAACGAGTTTACTATTCGCTTATCTACTGTAATTGCTATGTCTGTTACTGTATGGTATCTTGTTAAAGTCAGTTTAGAAGCATTTCAGAGTAATGAAGATAAAAATACTGCATGGTATGTATTTTTTATTTTTATTGCAAATCCTGCAGTGCATATGGGATATGTTTTTATTACACCAGATTCACCGCTTATGATGTTCTGGGCAGCAGGTCTTTATTATACATTTATGGCTTTAAGATATGGCAGGACAAAAGATTTTATTATATCAGGCTTTCTTGTGGGTGCTATGATGCTTAGTAAATATGCAGGTATTTTATTCCCAGCTGCTGTATTTATATATATATTAGTATGCAGGCGTGATGTATTAAAAGATTACAGACTTTGGGTTTCACTTGTTATTGCAATACTCTGCCTTTTTCCTATTGTTTACTGGAATTATCAGCATGACTGGATAAGTATAAAGTTTCAGTATGAGCATGGAACAAGTCAAGGCTTGACTTTTGCAGGCTGGGATTTTGTTCTTTTTATACTAGGCAGCTTATTTGTTATACCTACACCAGTTTTTGGTTATGTTTTTTTAAAATATTTATGGCTTAAAGATTATCTTCGTAATAAAGAAGTGCTGTTTTTTGTATTTTTAGCCCTTGTTCCAATGCTTTTCTTCTTTTATAAAGGCTTTTTCAAAAAAATGGAGCTTAACTGGATTATTCCTGCATTTATTTCAAGTATTATATTAATAGGTTATGCAGTAGCAAAATATAATATGAAAAAAACATTTAAATATGGTATTATTTTTTCCATTGTTTTAGTTGTTATATTAAAACTTGCACCAGTGCTGCCTTTTCCTGCTCATTTAAATATAGCAGAAAGGCTTATAGGGTATAAAGAAGCTGTAGTTCAGTTTGAAAAATATATTAAAGACGATGATTTAATATTCAGTGACCATTTAACTACTGCATCAATGCTTACCTTTTATCTGCCCAGCCACCCATTAACTCATATCAATGTGCCATCAAGGTTCAGCCAATATACAATATGGGATGAAGCTGACGGCATATTTAATTATAATAAAGAAGGGATATATTTTGGCAAAGAAGATGCTTTTGACTTTTTAAAGGAAAAATACAGCTCTGTAATACCTTTAGAAATTATAAAAGTAACACCGTATAATGCTTTTGAAAAAACATTTTATATATACAGATGTATTCCTTAGAATTATTTTATACAGACTGAACCAGATTTGCTTATTTCTATAATAGATTTATCACTTATATTATTTTTCCAGATAATATGAGTGATATTATCATGAATGTCTTCATAATTTATAGAATTAGAACGAGTATGATAAAAATAACTGCATTGTTTATTATATTTATTAAAACACAGGTTAGTAAAGTTATCTTTTCCAGTGTTTTTTATCTTTATAAAGTTATTTTTACCGCCAAAAACAGTTATAGAACCGTAATCAAATACTTTTATACCATATTTTGCAGCTGCTGGCATAAAATTATAGCGAAATCCAGTTTCACTGCCCTGATAAAATATTTCTTTCTTACCATCTGCAAAAATAATAAACCCTTTATCTCGCGAAGAAATATCTGGAAAGAAATATTTTGGCGGATTTTCTGCAGGATAGAAAATAATTAAAAGACTTAAAAGAGACAGCAGCTTTTTCCTGCCCGTCAAAAAGAGAGTCCAAACTGTGAAAAATATAGTAAAAGCCATTATATAAAAAGGGATAGTTTTAAAAATAAAGCTGAAATATGTTATTTTAGCAATAAAATATACCATATTGTTTGATAAAGTTTCTACTATTAAAAGTGGAGCGGCTGCTGTATTTGGAGCAATTAAGGCAAATATTGAAAATAGTATATGCAGATATATTACTGGTGAAATAATCATTGTAGATAATATACTTAAATGGTTGGTTGTGCCAAAAACATACATAGAAAGCGGTGCAGTAATTAATGTGGCAGCAGTTCCAGTAATGATTGCAGTTTTAATAACACCACAGCCAGATTTCATAAGGTATATAATACCAAAAACAGCACCAAAAGACATTAAAAATGAAATATCATTAATAGATGCAGGTGATACAAGTAAAAATAAACCTGCAATAAATAAAATAAATTTTTTAGAATCTACTCTTAAATCAAAAACATAAGCTGTCATAATAAATGAAGCAAAAATGGAAGCACGAATAACTGTAATATTAAAGC
>CAMWVK010000055.1 GCA_947177675.1 uncultured Mucispirillum sp. | reverse complement strand
CTTGTAGGTGGTAATGGTGCGGGAAAGACAACTCTTGTAAAACTTTTATGTGGATTTTATCATCCAACTTCGGGACAGATTCTTATAAATGGCATTTCAGTTGAAGATTATAATATCATTGAATACTATAAACTTATAGCTGCAGTATTTCAGGATATTGACGTTATGTCACTTAATATTGTAAACATTGTGACAGGCAGGAGCAAAGAAAAAGCTGATATGGATAGATTTACTGATGCAGTAAAGCGGGCAGGAATTTATGATAAGATACAGACGCTTGATAAGAAAGAGGACACATATATTAATCCTGTTTTTGATGATAAAGGCATAAATCTGTCGGGTGGTGAGATACAAAAACTTATGCTTGCAAGAAGTATTTATAAAGATGCTCCTGTGCTTATCCTTGATGAACCTACTTCTGCACTTGATCCAATAGCGGAAAGTGAGATGTATAATCAGTATAATATAATGAGTAAGGGAAAGACAAGTATATTTATTTCACACAGACTTGCAAGTACACGTTTTTGTGATAAGATACTTTTCCTTGAGAATGGAAAAATAATAGAAGAGGGTACACACGAAAGTCTTATAGAGGCGCATGGAAGATATGCACATATATATGAAATACAAAGCCATTATTATAAAGATGATGCAAAGAAAATGACTATTGCAGATATGGAGGCGGCATATGAGTAAAAATAAAAATTTAGAAAAAAATATAGAGAATAGTTTAAAGGAAAGCTCTGATAAAGTTTTTAATGAAAAATCAAAAAGTACTTATAAAAAAAGAATAAAGAAAGCTTCTGATAAAACTTCAAATAATAAAATTGGATTAATAAGGCTTATATGTTATTTGCAAAAACTTGAACCTGCTTTTTTTCCACTTGTTATTATTGAAAATATATTTGCGTCAACGATTCCATTTATTAATATATATTTGAGTGCACGCATTATCGATGGAATTACTATTGGAGAAACTCGAGAAGAGCTTATTTCACGTGCATTGCTTATGATTCTTTTAAATATGTTTATTGCTCTTATCAGATGGGCGATTGATAAAATAATAATTGTACTTAGGGTTAATATTTATAATAAAAACGATTTAGAAGTAATAAAAAAGGCACTTTATATGGATTATCAGGTGATGGAAAAGGAAGGCACACTTGATTATATACAAATGGCAGCGGACGGTTCTAACTACATGGGTGGAATTTCAAGTCTTGCTCAGAATTTAGGTGAAAGTATACAGCATATTGTAATGATAATATATTCGGCAGTTGCACTTATAAATTTTTTACTTATAAAATCAGACGTTTCTAAAAATGCTTTTGTTAATTCAGGTTTATATATAATAATTTTAATTGCAGCTATGATATTTACAGCATTTATAACTATACATAATATTATGGAAAATAGTATGTTCAGGTCTTCTGTTTTTCAGGATTCTGTTTCATCTAATCGTAAATTTGGCTGGTTTTTTAGTCTTATAAATAATTATAAATATGGACAGCAGACACGAATATATGATATGTATGATTTTCTTGATAATTTTTCAGAAGAATTTAAAAAAGAAACAGGTAATCACTGGAGAAGGATTTTTAAAAGTCAACTAAAGACAAATAATCATTTAAGAGTTGTAACAACATTAATGATGTGTCTTCTGTATATATTTATTGGAATGAAAGTGTATTCAGGAGCAGTTACAATAGGAAGCCTTACATTTTATACAGGAATGTTTACTTCATTTATGGGCGCTGTATCAGGTATAGGATTTATGCTCGGAAGTGTAAAGCAACAGACTTTTTATCTGGGTAATTATATAAAATTTCTTGAGCTTAAGAATGAAAAGTATGATGGTACTATACCTGTAGAAAAAAGACTTGATAATGAATATGAACTTGAATTTCGCAATGTTTCTTTTCATTATCCAAATAGTGACAAGCCTGTACTAAAAAATATTTCAACTAAGATAAAAGTAGGTGGAAAAATGGCAATAGTTGGCAGAAATGGTTCAGGCAAATCTACATTTATTAAACTTTTATGCAGGCTGTATGATCCAACAGAGGGCGAGATATTATTAAATGGAATAGATATTAAAAAATATGATTATGATGAATATAGGGATTTATTTGGGGTAGTATTCCAGGATTTTAATCTGTTTTCGTTTTCAATAGCTCAAAATGTGGCGGCAGGTGTAAATTATAATAAAGAGAAGGTAATGAAATGTCTTGAGCAGGCAGGAATGTCAGAGCGCATAAGTGAATTTAAGCATGGAATTGAAGAAGAAATATATAAAATTAACGGTGATGGAGTGGAAATATCAGGAGGGGAAGCTCAAAAGATTGCAATTGCAAGAGCATTGTATAAAGATGCACCTGTAGTAATTCTTGATGAGCCTACGGCTGCTCTTGATCCTGTATCAGAACTTGAAATATATGAAAAATTTGATAAAATGGTAGATGAGAAAACTGCAATTTATATATCGCACCGTATGTCAAGTTGTCGATTCTGCGAAAATATACTTGTGTTTAATGATGGAAAGATAGAACAGATGGGAAGCCATGAAGAACTTTATGATGCAAAGGAGGGAATATATCATGAAATGTGGGACGCACAAGCACAATATTATAATGAAGGATAATAATTTTTGGTTGTAATCATTTGGTAACTTTTATATGATATTATATTAATAATTCTCAATAAATAAAAGGGGTGTCTCCAAATGGCAAAAATTTTAATTGTAGAAGATGACAGGGCTATTAATCAGCTGATGATGAGAAATCTTTCGCTGGTTGGATATGAGTGCTGTCAGATTTACAGTGGCGGTGATGTAGGTGCTGCACTTAGTACACAAGATTTTGATTTAATTATTTTAGATGTTATGCTTCCAGAGAAATCAGGCTTTGATTTAATAGAAGAATTTAATAAGATACCTGTTATTTTTGTTACTGCTAAGGGCGGGCTAAATGATAAGTTAAAGGGCTTATCTCTTGGTGCACAGGATTATATTGTAAAGCCTTTTGAAATGCTTGAACTTATTGCGCGTGTAGGTGTTGTACTTCGCAGAAGTGGCAAGGACAATGAAATTTTTAAGGCTGGTGATGTGGAAGTAAACTTAAAAAAACGTATTGTTAAGAAGAACAATGAACTGCTTTCTTTAACTCCGCAGGAGTTTAATCTTTTAGAAACACTTATTTATAATAAAAATGTTGCTTTATCAAGGGACAAGCTTTTGGAGCTTGCATGGGGATATGATTATGAAGGCGAAACAAAGACTGTTGATGTTCATATCCGAAGGCTTAGGAAAAAACTTGGATGGAAGGAGTATATTCAGACCGTAAGCAAGGTGGGCTATCGTTTGGAAGGTTAGTTTATAGGTAAATAATGAAACTTTGGCAAAAGATTTATATAATGACTTTATTAGTAGTGGTTTTAATTATTAACTGCGGCATATTTGGAATTTTTTATATAACATATAAGGGAAATTTAAGAATGGAACGTGAGCGCACACGGGCAGAGTTTACAGCGTTATGTTCTAATATTAATGCAGATATAAGGACTCTTGCATTTAGAAACCGGGCTGGCAGTGATGAAATTGCCAATCTCATAAAAAACTATGAAAGTTATTATGGCAGAGAAAATGTAAGACTTAAGGCATGGCTTGATAATAAATTAATATATCAGAATGATTATGAAAAGTTTGAAAGAAAAACACAGGAAAATGAAGTTTTTGACAACCGTATGCATTTAAATAAAATAACTATAGAGAGAAAAAATGATGTTACCAATATTTGGGTATGTTCAAGAATTGGATATGACAATCTGTACCTATATTACACAAGACCATTGAAAGAAATAGATAAAACATGGGACAGGCTTATTGTATATTTTGTAACAGGAAGTTTTATTTTATCTGTTCTTATTGCTATTGTGCTGTCAGTTGTACTTAGAAGAGGTCTTGCACCTATTGGACAGCTTACACAGATAGTAAAGGATATTGCGGATGGCGATTTTTCTTCAAGGGTAAGCAGATTTAAATTCATAAATGGTAATTTTAAAGGTGATGAAATATCAGTACTCGCAAAATCTGTAAATAATATGGCAGATAAAATTGAAGAATCAATTGAAAAGCTTAAAGATGAAAATGAAAGCAGACAGAATTTTATTGACAATCTTACACATGAGCTTAGAACACCACTTACAAGTATATATGGCTTTGCTGAATATCTTCAGAAAGCAAAAGTGAATGAAGATGAGAAAAAAGAAGCTTTTGGATATATTATGTCAGAAGCGAAGCGTATACAGGATATGACATCAATTCTTATGAATATGATGCTTATTCGCAATAATACAATCTCTATAGAAAAGTTTGATTTATCATATGTATTTATGATGATTGAAAATACCGAAAAACTGATGTGGCAGAAGAAAAATGTACGTGTGACTTTTGATGAACAGGCAGGAGAAATATACGGAAATAGAGTTCTTACAGATATGCTTCTGCGCAACCTTATTCATAATGCAATAAATGCAGTTGATGGAGTATGTGGTGCAGAAATTAATGTGAAATGTTTTAATAAAGAGAAGTTTACAATAATTTTAGTTAAAGATAATGGCTGTGGTATAGCATCAGAAGAACTTAAGCATATTAAAGAACCATTTTACAGAGTTGATAAAGACAGAAGTCGAAAAAGTGGAGGAGCAGGACTTGGACTTGCTTTATGTGAACAGATTACATCACTTCATGGAGGAAGTCTTGAATTTAAATCCAAAAAGGGTATAGGGACTACTGCAGAAGTAAAATTGCTTCGTAATATACAATAATTTCGCATTTTGTAACTTTTTTGTAAATGTTTGGAAAAGCAGCAGCAGTATAACTTTAAATAGTTACTATTAAGAGTCTTATAGTAACACTAAATCAGCAATTTCCTAATCAGAATAATAAGAAATGGAGGGATTTTTATGAGAAAACAAAAGTTATTATTTATCGCTTTAACTTTATCCATTATAACTACGGGAAGTATTGCCATGCCTCATATAATTAAAGCAGAGCGAACAAAAACAAGTTTGGTGGATTTAAGAGCAGAAAGTATTTCTCTAAATAAAGTAGAGAGTAATAATGTACTAAATCAAACAGATAATACTGATAGTTATGGAAGTGTGGTTTGTTATAGTGGTGATGATGTGGCAACTCATCAAATATGCAATCAGGAAGAAGTTATTGAGATGGTACAAAGCTATAATGATGGAGAAATTGAAATGCCATTTGTATATGAGTACCGCGGATATAGAGCAGGTTTTGTATGTACCACAGATAAAAAGCCTTCGGAGATACCTGAGGTATCTGATGTAGAACCAGAGACTATTGTAAAGAAATCAATAGATACACTTCTTGATGTTGATGGCATAGATTTAGCTAATAAAGCCATTGTCATATCTTTAAACAGAGATGTACTTGGAATAGATGGCTATAGTGCAAAAAGATATTATGTAGAAGTATTTGATGCTAATTCAATATTAGAGAAAGAAGCACATGGCTTGTACTATTATGGTTATTTATCACTCTCTGGTGAAACTGATGCATTTTTCCATACAGATACTTTTGAGTCTTCAGATATTTCAGAAAATACTTCTGACTTAAAGTATTGGCCAAATACAGGAGAAGCAGCAGAAGATATATATGGACAGACATTTGGAAAGGCAGAAAGTGATGAAGATTATAAAACTGCTGAAAAATATATACAAATAATAAATGACAAGCTTAAAGATTATGGTATACCACAGATGAAAGAGGTAAGACTTGGCTATATAAAAGAAAGTATATTATATTTATTTGCTGATATGGAAGATGGTAAATTTGATGAGATTGATTACAGCCTTAAATATGATGAAATAATTCGTTATAAAAAACGTACAGAGCCTGAATTTACTGAATTTTTCCTTATGACAAAACTACCAGAAGATTTGCAATACAAGGCATATATAAAAATGTGGAATGAACAGAATGAACAGCAGTAACATTAATTTATTAGGAAATTGCTTCACATATGCATAAGGTAATGAATATATGTATTATAAATATATTAGAAGGAAATTATTATGAAATCTTATCCTGATAGTGATATTATTACAAATATAATATATGAAGATTACCCTGATGCATATGCCAATCTTATAGGCAGTTCAGTGTACCCGCGTATTGTTGGAACGGTAAAATTTTACCAGCTAAATAATAAAGGCATATTAATTAAGGCAGAATTCTTTAACTTGCCCGCATATACACCTGCGGGTATACCTGCCTTTTATGGATTTCATATTCATGAAAATGCAGATTGTTCAGATGATTTTTCAAAAACCGGAAATCATTATAACCCTAAAAAGCAGCCTCATCCATATCATGCCGGAGATATGCCGCCGCTTATTTCAGAAAACGGTTATGCATTTATGATATTTTATGCACCGCATTTAAAGTTGTCCGATGTAATAGGTAAATCTGTTATAGTGCACGACCATTCAGATGATTTTACTTCACAGCCTTCTGGAAATTCAGGCAATAAAATTGCATGTGGAGTTATTGTATATGCTGATTAAATATAAACACAGTATTTATTGTTACTATTAAAAACAAATGCTACAAAACTTATAGATTTTGCAAAGAAATGGGGATTAAAATGGAATTTGAAAGTATTTTATTTAAAGGTAATAAGCAGAGTTTAAATAAACAGATGCCAGATTTTTTCCATGATTTACAATTAGATTATCTTTTAAATTTAATAAAAGATTATTCTAAAATATATTCTATTGAACAGCTTTATTATACACTTCCAAAGGATTTTGCTACGATTTGCTACCGTCAGGAAATTTACAGTGATTTAGCAAATCCGAAGTTAAAAGATGCAATAGGCAGATTCTGTTTAAAAATGCAGCAGTCACGCAGCGCATATGATTTATATTGTGAATGTGACAGCGAAATCTGTTCTGCAAGTTATCATTTGGAGGCTGCTTTAAGTTATTGGGATGCTCTTGTTATATTAGAAAAGGCTTTTTATGAGTGTATGCCTAAATCAGAAGGACTTAAGGCTTTTTGTGAATTTCTGTTACATTATTTAAAAGATGCCAGAGAAGATGGCTGGGAGAGTGATGCAAATGCTGCTAGCCGTTTTTTCTCTGAGCTTAATTTTTCTTTAATTATGGAAACAGACAGGATAACAATATTAGAAGAAAAAAACAGCCAGCCAGATTATTTAAAAAATCTGGCTAATCTTCTTGGAGGTGACATACCTAAAGAGGATTTGGAGCTGCCTGAATTGTTTCCTAATAAACTGGAGCTTTCATCTTTAGAAAATGTTTTGGTACAGCTTTTAAATCGGAGCAGACCAGAGCTTTTTACAGAGATTTTAGAGTTTTATAATAGACGAAAAGAATTTTATTCTGACTGTATATTGCGTTTTGAACAAGAGGTACAATTTTATCTGACATTTCAGGAGTTTGCTCTGCGCACTCAAAATATTGGACATACTTTGAATATACCAAAAGTTTCAAAAAAAGAATCAGGTGATTTTTTAGGTAAAGGGGTTTATGATTTAGCTTTGGCATGGAGAACTACAGTAAGAGATTATATGGTAGTCGCCAATGATTTCAAGTACCCTGAAAATTCCACTTTTTTTGTAGTTACAGGCCCGAATCAAGGTGGAAAAACTACTTTTGCGCGCTCTATGGGCTGTA
>CAMWVK010000054.1 GCA_947177675.1 uncultured Mucispirillum sp. | reverse complement strand
CTTTTCATCAGCACATAATTTAAGAGAATATAAAGGAGCTTGTGAAAGACTCCATGGTCATAACTGGAAAGTAGAAGCTTATTTAAAATCAGAAATTTTAGATAAACTCGGTATGGTAGAAGATTTTAAAATGTTTAAAAAACATTTAAATGTAATAATGGATGAATTAGACCATGAATATATTAATGAGCTTGAATATTTTAAAATAGTGAACCCAACAAGTGAAAATATAGCAAAATATATTTTTGATAAACTTGCTGCTGCTTATGGCGAAAAAGTAGATAAAGTAATTGTATGGGAAACTGATACTTCAGCTGCTGAATATTCAAAAGATTAGAAAGTATCTTTATAAATGAAACTAATTGGCTATACTGATATTTTTATAGCCAATTAACAATATATTATAATATTTAGTATCTAAACCCTAGTTCAATTCCTGCACGAACTCCGTCTAAATTACCAGCATTTGAGCTTCTATTTAATAAATGTATTTCTGTATTAGTATAAGCCAAAGAATATGTCCAGTCTACAAAAATTCCTGTATAAAAATTTCTAAAATTATATTTTAATCCTGCACCAATATTTACATTAAATCCTACACCATTGAAATCCCCTAATGCAGAAGACACACCTAATACATCATATTCAGGCTGATAAATAGTTGCTCCAACGCCAATACTTAACCAAGGAACAAATCCATTTTCACCTTTATAGGTTTCATACTGTATTACAATAGATTCTCTAATATCTATAATATGTGAAGCTAGACTTAATACATTATACAAATCTTTATTAGCATAAGTATAATTAAATTCAGTAATAAAACCTAAAAACTTATTGACATTTCCTTTAAATTTTAAACCAACACCGCCACCATTTCCAATGGTATCGTTAATGATAAAATTTTCAGCAGTTGAAAAATAACCAAACCCACTAATACCAATAGACCAAGGAGAAACCTTTTTTATATATTGGTTATGTTCCTGTGCAAAAGCACTAAATGAACATAAAATAAAAAATAAAATTAAAAATTTTTTCATATTTACCCCCATTTTATTTTTATGCATTTTATCATGGGGGGGATGTCAAGTATTTTTTAAAATTAATTATTTTATACCAAGTTTACTATATGTTTCTATGAGGTTAACATATTCTTCTGCATTTCTTTGGATATGCTTTAAATCGTCTTCTGTTAAATCTCTTACATATTTTGCAGGTGTGCCCATAAAAAGTGTGCCAGATTTTACAACTTTTCCCTGCGGCACAATACTTCCTGCTGCAACTATTGCGTTTTCTTCTACAACAGAGCCGTTAAGAAGAATAGCACCCATACCTATAAGGCAGTTATCCTGCACCATGCAGCCATGAAGAATAACATTATGACCAACCGTTACATTTTTACCAACTATTACAGGTTCTTTATAGCCAATATGCACAACAGAGCCATCTTGTATATTAGAATTATCTCCAATTTTAATATAGTTTATATCACCGCGTATTGTTACATTATACCAAACACCTACATTATCACCAAGAGTAACATTTCCTAATACTTTTGCAGTATCTGCTATAAAAGTATTTTTTCCTTTTATTACACCTTTTTTAAAATTTTCTTCAACTATATTCATACTTAAATCCTTATGTTTTTCAGCTTATTTTTAAACTATTTATATAATATAGTAAAAATGCTGAAAAAATCTATATTTAATTTTAAAATCTACATTATTTTATAGTTTACAATTTATAACATAAAGTGTTATATAAATATGGTAATACTGTGGAGGCATAAAGTTATGAGCATACATAAAGAAATAAAGCAGTCTTTAAATATTAATTCTTTTATAAAAATGAAAAAAAATAATGATAAAATAACTTGTATTACAGCTTATGATTACACATCAGCTAAAATTTTAGATAATGCAGGAATAGATTTAATTTTAACAGGTGATTCATTAGGTATGGTAATGAATGGATATGACTCTACAATACCAGTTACTCTTGATGAAATTATTTACCATACAAAAGCTGTAAAAAGGGCGGTTACTCATGCTTTTATGGTAGCAGATATGCCTTTTGGCTCATACCAGGTAGATGAAAAAAGTGCTGTTGAAAATGCAATTCGTCTTGTAAAAGAAACAGAAGTGCCTGCCATAAAATTAGAAGGTGGTAAAGAAATTGCACCATTAATTGAAAAGCTTGTAAATGCAGGTATTGGTGTAATGGGACATATTGGTCTGAAACCACAGATGATAAATACTATGGGTGGATATAAAATTTTTGGCAAAGATGGTGCAGAAAGTTTAATAGAAGATGCAAAGTCATTAGAAAATGCAGGGGCTTTTTCTGTTCTTTTAGAAGGTGTATCAAGTCAAAGTGCTGTGCAGATTACTGAAAGCATTAATATTCCAACTATAGGAATAGGTGCAGGAACTGGCTGCAGCGGTCAGATTTTAGTTTATCATGATATTTTTGGCATTTTTACTGATTTTAAGCCTAAATTTGTTAAAAGATATGCAAATGTAGCTGAAATTATAGATAAAGCAGCAAAAGAATATATTAAAGATGTTAAATCAGGTGCTTTTCCTGATGATGCTCACTCATTTAAATAAAGGATAAAATATTATGGAAATTGTGAAAACTGTTTCAGAAATAAGAGATATAGTAAAAGAATGGAGAAAGGCAGGGCATAGTATAGGTTTAGTTCCTACAATGGGATATCTGCATGCAGGTCATGGTTCATTAATAGAGCAGTCTGTAAAAAATAACGATAAAACAGTTGTAAGTATATTTGTAAACCCTGCACAGTTTGGTCCAAATGAAGATTTAGAAAAATATCCACGAGACATTAAAAGAGACAGCGAACTTACTGCATCATTAAACGGCGATATAATATTTAATCCAGAACCAGAAGAAATGTATAAAAAAAATAATGCAACAATAATAAAGGTAGAAGGACTTTCTCAGAAATTATGCGGTGTAACTCGTCCTATTCATTTTGCAGGTGTATGTCAGGTTGTATCAAAATTATTTAATATTGTTACACCAGATAATGCTTATTTTGGTTTAAAAGATTTTCAGCAGTATGTAATAATAAATAAAATGGTAGAAGATCTAAACTTTCCTGTTAAAATTAATCCATGTGCAATAGTAAGGGAAGAAAGCGGACTTGCTTTAAGTTCAAGAAATGTATATCTTACTGATGAAGAAAAGAAATCTGCATTATCTTTAAACCAAAGCTTAAAATATGCTCAATCCCTTATAAGTAATGGAGAAAAAAGGGCATTTTTTATAATTAATGAAATCACAAAAATTATAAATAATGTGCCATACAGTAAAATAGATTATGTTAAAATAGTTGATATAGATACCCTTAATGATATAGATACAGTTGAAAAAAAATATGCTGTTTTATTAGCTGTATATATTGGAAAAACAAGGTTAATAGATAATTTTACCAAACTTTTGTAAAGAAAAATATCAACTATTACATTTAATTTTAGATGTAATATATTTATAATAAAAAAGATTATATTATATTGTTTAAATAATAATAAAAAGATACTTTCTATCTTGATTTATATTGGTTTATCTGATATTATATCAATATAGCAGTTTAATAAATCTTTATGGGGGATATGCAATGAAAGAAATCTCAGGCGATTCTAAAATTGTCATGGGCTATATTTATTCTGCATTATTCTGGGGTGTTATAGGTCTTGTATTAGGTCTTCTCATCTCTGCACAAATGTGGAGTGTTAGCTTTAATTTTGGAGAGTATTTTTCATTCGGCCGTCTTAGAACGGTTCACACAAATGTTCTTGCTTATGGGCTAGGTATCACTGCTGAAATGGGTGCATTCTATTACATTATAGGACGCCTTACAAAACGCAGCCTTATTTTACCTAAGCTTGCAGTTTTCCAACTTGTATTCTTTAACATAGTTGTTCTTGTTGGAACACTTTCGCTTTTCGCAGGTTATAACCAATCACTTGAATATGCTGAATTTGAATGGTTTGTTGACCTTGGTGTTGTTGTAGCATGGGTTTTATTTGCTATCAATGTTTTAGGCACAATTCTTACTAGAAAAGAAAAACATATGTATGTTTCTTTATGGTATATTATTGCTACAATGGTAGCTGTTGCAGTGCTGTATATTGTAAATAACTTACATCTTGTTGCATCATTCGGTAAATCTTACCATTTATTTGCTGGTTTAAACAGTGCCAATGTTGAATGGTGGTATGGTCACAATGCTGTTGGTTTCTTATTTACTACACCAATTTTAGCAATATTCTATTATTTCTTACCAAAATCAACTGGTATGCCAATATACAGCCATAGATTATCAATACTTTCTTTTTGGTCATTGATTTTCATGTATTTATGGACAGGTGCTCACCACCTTGTTTACACTCCACTTCCAGACTGGCTTCAAACATTAGGTATTGTATTTACAATTCTTCTGATTGCACCATCTTGGGGTTCTGTAGTAAATGGCTACTTAACACTTGCTCCAGACTGGTCTAAACTTAGAACTGCATATTTAGCAAAATTCTTTATTGCAGGTATTACATTCTATGGTTTACAAACATTACAAGGTCCAACACAAGGTCTTCGTGCAGTCAGCTCTCTTATTCACTATACAGACTGGGTTCCAGGACATGTTCACATGGGAACTATGGGTTGGGTTGTTTTAACTGTAACTGCTGCAATTTATTATATTACAACAAGAGTTTATAAAACTGAAATATACAGTGAAAGCTTAGCTAATACTCACTTCTGGCTTGTTCTTTTAGGTCAAATCGGTTTCTCTATTACTATGTGGATAACTGGTATTCGTCAAGGCCTTATGTGGAAATCTACTAATGTTGATGGCACATTAACATATTCATTTATTGAAACATTAGTTGGTAATTATCCATACTGGATAGCTAGATCTGTATTCGGTGTTATATTTATTGTTGGTATGCTTGTTTTCCTTTTCAACTTCATTATGACTATTGTAAAAGGCAAACAAAACTTATCTAATCAATAGGAGTATAAGATATGAGTGAAAATAACAACAGCATTTACAATAAAGCATTAATTTTCACAGTTGTTGCATTAGTTGTTATACTTATAGGAACAATAGCTACTGTATTTGTTCCAATGATGACTACAGCAATGCATCCAAAACTTGAAAATGTTACTGAAAATCCATATACTCCACTTCAACTTGCTGGTCGTGATGTTTATCAAAAAGAAGGCTGTATTAACTGCCATTCTCAAACAGTTCGTCCATTAAAAGCTGATGTTTTAAGATATGGTGAAATATCTCAACCTGGTGAAAGTGCTTATGAGCGTCCATTTTTATGGGGTTCTAAAAGAACTGGTCCAGATTTAGCAAGAGTAGGTGGTTTATATTCTGATGAGTGGCAAAAAGCTCACTTAATTAACCCACAGCACTTTTTCCCAAAATCTAATATGCCAAAATATCCTTGGCTTGCTGAAAAACAATTAGACCCAGTGGAAATTGAAAAACATGCTAAATTATTAGGTTTAAAATATACTCAAGAAGATATTAATGCTCTTAATGGCTTAACAGAACTTGATGCAATTACTGCTTATTTACAGCAGTTAGGAACTTATGTAGAAAATACTCATGCTGTTTTAGCTGATGAAGCTGCATTTGAAAACGCAGTTAATCCTTTCCTTAACAATCAAGAAAAAATTGATAGAGGTCAGGAAATATTTGACTTATTATGTATAGGCTGCCATGCTTCTAATGGTAAAGGCAGTGCAGAAGGTTATGATGTTACTTCATTAACTTTTGCTGAAGCCTTACCAGACTATACTGATGGTATGATGTTTACTACTATAGCAAATGGTATTGAAGGTTCTATGCCTAGTCATTTAAGATTTATGACTAAAGATGATATTTGGTCAGCGGCTGCTTATGTTAGAACATTAGCTAAATAATTTAAAGGAGGAATAAATTATGTCTAATTTTGATGAACAAGATGATATCCCTAGCTTAAACCGCAAGGATACAGAAAATAATCTTCCTTTAGGATGGGTAATATTTTTTGTTGCTTTAATTATATGGGGAATATATTATATATATGCATATACTCCAATGTTCAGCAACTGGACACAAAATGGAGCTTATGAAGCACAACACTCAATTAGTGGTAAAATACAACCATAGTTAAGGAGCATAAAATGCAGGATAACGGGAACACTATTGCTGTAAATTCAGTTGAAGAAAGTGAGCAGTTACAGTCTGCTGTTGCAGGCTATATTGTTTATGGATTTGAAGTCTTATTAGTATTAATACTTTTAGGAATTGCAATCTATTTATTTTCTTCAAAAAGACATAAATCAGTAGAATCTCCAAAATATCGTATGATGGAGGATGATGACGATTACAATGAAAGCAAATAGTGTTCTCCGTGGTAAAATATACAGGCTGCTGCAGTTTATTGTAGTAGCCTGTGTTTTCCTTATTCCATTTATTAAAACATCAAATGGTAACAGCCTTTTCAGATTTGATGTTTCTACACTTCAATTGTATGCTTTTAACAGCACCGTTAATTTTGCAAGTTTTTTTTCAGCATTTATAGCTATTTTACTTGTTACATTTTTATTTATATTTACAACTCAGCTTTTAGGCAGAATTTGGTGTGGCTGGCTTTGTCCACAATCATTTTTTGCTATTAGAATAGAGTCTTATGCAAAAAAAATTAAAAATAAGTCTATAAGACCTATAGCAGAGATTATTTTAGTTGCTGTTTTTGCTTTATTATTAACTCTTATATGGATGATGTATTTTGTATCTCCTTATGATTTTATAGATACACTTAAAGACTCTCATCTTATGTTAGTAATAGGGATAGTGTTATTTTTATTTATTTTTGTTGATTTTACCTTTGTTCGTTTTAAATGGTGCAAATATGTATGCCCATATTCAAAATTTCAGGTAGTTATGACTGATGATGATACTTTATATGTAGGTATGATACCTGGTAAAGAATCGCAGTGTATTGACTGTAAATCATGCTTAAGAGTCTGTCCAACACATATTGACCCTAGGAAAAATCCAGATGCAGATTGTATATACTGTGAAACTTGTGTTACAGCATGTAACAAAGTGTTCAATAAAAAAGAAAATACTAATGGTATATTGGGCTATGTTTGGGGTAAACAAGATAAATTAAATTTTAAAAGACCTAATCTAATAGTTACTTTGATAATTTCTATTACACTAGTTTTTGTATTGATTTATTCTATTGTTTCTACAAGTGAACCTGTTATAATAAAA
Source organism: uncultured Mucispirillum sp. (assembly GCA_947177675.1). Taxonomy (GTDB): domain Bacteria; phylum Chrysiogenota; class Deferribacteres; order Deferribacterales; family Mucispirillaceae; genus Mucispirillum. The sequence goes on along the minus strand of CAMWVK010000054.1, from coordinate 572 downwards.
ACTACTGAAAATATTTCATCATTAGGTAATGGAGTATATACATGCAGTATAGAAATTAAAAACAATCTGAATAAACCTGTAAGAGTTAGATTTGTTAATCCTGATAATTTAGCTGAAATTACTCCAGAAATGGTTAGAGTTTATATTCAGTCAACTAAAACAGATACTATTACAATTAATACAAAAGGGGATATTCCTAATGATAAATTAACTGTAAATGCTTATTATGACAGGAATAAACCACCATTGACTTTTGAATTAAATATTAAATAAGGCTCTTGACTAGTATATATTTATGATATATAAAAAAAGAGTATGAAATACAATAGGTTAAGTAAATATAAAATTAAAAAAATAATGAAGTGTTTTTCAGAAGATATTACAGCGAGTTCAACATCAATATTATTATGTATAAATAGAAATACAATCAATAGTTACTATAATAAATTTAGAGAACTATTATTAGACTATTCTTTAAGAATAACGGGTAAAGAGTTTGGCGAATTTGAACTTGACTAAAGCTATTTTGGAGCAAAACGGATAAGAGGTAAACGAGGCAGAGGAGCAGCAGG
>CAMWVK010000053.1 GCA_947177675.1 uncultured Mucispirillum sp. | reverse complement strand
GGGCAGATATGATATTCTGGTTGAATCTAAGAAAAAAGAAAAAGATGCTTTTATTATAGAATTTAAAACAGCAAAATTAAATCAAAGTTTGGAGAATGCAGTAAAAGCTGCATTAACACAAATAGAAGAAAAAAGGTATGGACAGGATTTAATAGCAAGAGGTTTTATGTGGGAGAAGATTAAAAAGTATGGGTTTGCATTTGAAGGTAAAAAGGTATTGATTGGGGTTATTTAAAGAAAGTGGTACAGATGAAATGGATGAAAATGCAAAATTAACTGAAGGTGCTATTCTAAAAAATTTGATGCTGTTTGCGCTGCCCATGATGGCTGGAAATTTTTTGCAGCAGATTTATAATATTGCTGATACTCTTATTGTTGGACGTTTTATAAGTTCAGATGCTTTAGCCGCTGTAGGCTCTGCTTATACTTTAATGACATTTTTAACATCTCTTATTATTGGTCTGTGTATGGGAAGTGGTGCAATATTTTCCAAGTGGTATGGCGCTGGAAGAATCGAAGATATGAAACAGGACATAAAATTGTCATTTTATTTTATTGGAACAGTTACAGTGTTAATTTATTTACTGGTATTTTGGGGAACAGACACTATACTTCATTTACTTTCAGTACCAGAAGATATATATTTTTTGATGAGAAAATATGTAAAAATTATATTTATTGGTATCGGTTTTACTTTTCTTTATAATTTTTTTGCATATTTACTGCGTTCTATAGGTAATTCTGTTGTTCCATTATATTTTCTTGCAATATCTTCTATAGTAAATATTATACTGGATTTATATTTTGTCATTTCACTAAACCGGGGGATAGCAGGAGCAGCAGAGGCAACTGTATTATCACAGGGAATAGCAGGTATTGGTATAACGGTCTATACATTAAAAAAAAGACCAGACCTTATGAAAACAAAAACGAAATTTCAATGGAACAAAATGACAGTTATAATCAAAAATGATGTATTTACAGGTATGCAGCAATCAGTTATGAATCTTGGAATTCTAATGATTCAAGGTCTTGTTAATAGCTTTGGAACAACTGTTATGGCAGCATTTGCGGCGGCAGTAAAGATTGATACTTTGGCTTATATGCCTGCTCAGGAGTTTGGAAATGCGTATTCTCTATTTATATCGCAAAATTTTGGAGCAAAAAAGAAGGAACGTATTAAAGAAGGAACAAAAATTGCTGTTTTTGTATCATTTTTATTTTGCTTGTTTATATCTGTTATAATATTGATATTTGCATCACCACTTATGAAATTATTTGTAGAAGCAAAAGAAACAGCTATTATTTTAGAAGGTGTAAAATATTTGCGTATAGAAGGTGCATTTTACTTTGGAATCGGCTGTCTGTTTCTGCTTTATGGATATTACAGAGCAATACAAAAAGCAGAGATGTCTCTTATATTAACAATTATATCTCTTGGAACAAGAGTATTGTTGTCATATCTTATTGCACCAAATACAATGCTTGGAGTGACTGCAATCTGGTGGTCAATTCCGATTGGATGGATATTGGCAGATATAGTAGGAATTTTATGTTATAAAAATTCTCACTTTTAAAGTGTTTTACACTAAAGAAATAGCTTTAAATAGTCGTTTTTTCTATTAATTTTTATCAAACTCGCGTTAAATAAGATATTTTGTGGCTAATGAATAGTAAATGCTGCATTAAAAGTCAATTAGCCAGCTTTGCCACAGAGGTAGTTCATTATAGTATTGTGTCCAAAAAACGTATTGAAGGTTTGAAATTTAGTGGTAGCCATTATGGCAGAGGATGTGTTATAATACAAAAAGAGGTTATTACTCAATTTTGTGTATTGAGGTGAATAAATAGAAATGTCAAAGATAAATGTTATTAAAGATACAGTTATTGTGGAAAATAAGGGTTTTCCTACTGGTTATAATAGGGAATACAAATCTTCTGTTTTTGCAGATTTATTTAGTACTAAAGAAAAGCTTCTTGAATTGTACAAAGTATTACATGAGAAAGACTATTGGTTATATGGAATAGATTTAGATGAACTTAATATAGAAGATATTGAGATAATTAATTTAGAGCCTGTTGTTATAAATAATATACGCAATGATGTTGCGTTCATGGTAAAAGGAAAATTGATAATTTTAGTGGAGCATCAGTCTACAATAAATGAGAATATGCCAGCCAGAATGCTTTTTTATTTTGTGGATGAATTAAGAAAGCATTCCTCTTTAAAAGAAGATAATGGTAGAAGTTTACATAAAAGAAAACTTGTTCATTTGCCTGCTCCTGAATTTTATGTGGTATACACAGGAAATAATAATTATGATGATGAATTACGATTATCAAACGCCTTCGGTTCTGATGAATTTATAGAATTAAAAGTGAAGGTTATCAAAGAAGCGGATGTACACAATCCTTTAGGTGGTTATCTTGAATTTGTAAAAATTGCTGAAAAAACTATTGATAAGATTATAAAAACTACTGGTAAAAAAAGAACTGACGTAGCTGTATTTGCTATAGCCGAAGCTATACAGACTTGCATTGATAAAGGTATTTTAGTTGATTATTTGAAAGAAAAGGAAGAGGAGATAATAAATATGTATACAACTGAACTTACATTTGAAGATATAGAAAATTTGCGCAGAGAAGAAGGCCTGGAAGAGGGCAGAGAAGAAGGTGAAGTGTTAGGTGTAATAAAAACTTACTTTAAAGTTGGATATCAGGCAGACAAAATAGTTAAAGAAATTATTGATGAATATAATCTAAGTCAGGAAGAAGCCAATAGTTATTTGTCCATGTATCAAGCAAAATATCATAAATAATTATAGTTGTTACGAAATCATAAAAGGTATATAATAAAATGACAGAGCAGGATTATATAAAAGAACAAATTAAACTGGGTAAGAAAATCAACCGAAATAATACTATTGATTTAACGCAGATTAAGTCAGTAGTTGGCGTGGATTATACTAGTACAACGTTTCTTAGTCACTCATACACTTAGTACTTGCTATTTCCGCTATCGCTGCGTTGTCGTCAGTCAACAATGCCACCGCATTGCCTCCTTCCTCCGCCTTGCGCTGACAAAAATATCAAGCACTAAGTATATTGGGATTAAGGAAACGTTGTACTAGTCATGAAATGCAAAATTATAGATAAAAAGAGGAAATTATATGTGTACACAGTTTTCAAGAACTGAGATTTTGCTTGGAAGTAACAGCATGAGTATTTTAAAAGCTTCAAAGGTGGCAGTCTTTGGAGTAGGCGGTGTGGGAGGATATGTTGTTGAAGCATTAGCAAGAAGTGGCATTGGAGCTTTTGAGCTTATTGACAATGATAAAGTAAGTATAACTAATATTAACAGACAAATTATTGCTACAAGAAAAACTATAGGCAGGTATAAGACTGAGGTAATGAAAGAGCGTATAATGGAAATTAATTCTGAAGCTAAGGTTGAAATAAGTAATTGTTTTTACCTGCCCGAAAATTCAAAGGAATTTGATTTTTCAAAGTATTCATATGTAGTAGATGCTATAGATACTGTTACTGCAAAAATTGATATAGTTATTAATGCACAGATGTGCATGGTGCCTGTAATAAGCAGTATGGGTGCAGGAGGTAAACTGGATGCTTCAAGATTTAAGGTATCAGATATATATGAAACTTCTGTATGCCCATTAGCAAAGGTTATGAGAAGGGAGCTTAAAAAAAGAGGAGTAAAACAATTAAAAGTAGTGTATTCTGATGAAAAGCCTGTGTGCAGGACTAATCCTCCGGGAAGTATTGCATTTGTACCCTCTGTAGCCGGCTTGATAATTGCAGGAGAGGTGGTTAAAGATTTAATTGGATTAAATAATTAGGTCTGGTCTGCCTTTTAGAAATGGAGAATTTTGCAAAAATGAGTAACATAAATTCAATGAATTTATCAGATGAAATGTTTAAAACTGATAATCGCGTAAATGATACATTTTACCTTGATGTAGAAAAAAGTATACGAAAGAAGTTTCGTAAGGATATATGGTGTAAATTTACTAAAGGCATTAAGGAGTATGAGCTTGTACAGGAGGGAGATAAAATAGCTGTATGTATTTCTGGCGGCAAGGATTCTATGCTTATGGCGAAACTTTTTCAGGAGCTTAAAAGACATGATAAAATACCTTTTGAGGTGATGTTTCTTGTGATGGACCCCGGTTACAGCCCTGCAAACAGAAGTCTTATAGAAGAAAATGCTGCAAAGCTTAATATTCCAATAACTGTATTTGATTCTGATATTTTTGATTCGGTTTATCATATTGAAAAATCACCATGCTATTTATGTGCAAGAATGAGAAGAGGATACCTTTATAGCAGGGCAAGAGATTTTGGCTGTAATAAAATTGCCCTTGGTCATCATTATGATGATGTTATTGAAACGATTCTTATGGGTATGCTTTATGGAGCACAAGTACAAACTATGATGCCAAAACTTCACAGTACAAATTTTTCGGGAATGGAACTTATAAGGCCGATGTATCTTATAAGAGAGGATAGCATTAAGGCATGGAGCCAATATAATGGTCTGCATTTTTTGCAGTGTGCATGCAGGTTTACAGAAGCATGTTCTGAGGAAAATAACAGTACTACTTCTAAAAGGCAGGAGATAAAAGAACTTATACGACAGATGAAGAAAGACAATCCATTTGTAGAAGGAAATATTTTTAGAAGCGTTGAGAATGTAAGTCTAAATACTATTATTGCCTATAAAAAAGATGGGGTAAAGCATAACTTTTTGGATAGTTATGGTAAAACAACGAATGAAGATTAGATAAATAACTTTAATTAGAAGAAAAAATACTGTAAAAATTCTTAAATTAATTGTATAATATAAATATACAGTGTCTAATCATAATACGAGAGGGGAGAATTTAATTTCATGGAAAAAAACAAAGGACTTGTAATTACGAATGACAAGTGTATAGGCTGTAATAAATGCATAAGTGTTTGTAGTTGTGTTGGTGCATGTATATCAACAGAGGAGAACGGCAAGAACAGAATAGATGTAGATGGTGATAAATGTGTTGCATGCGGAGCTTGTTTTGATGTATGTGAGCATGGAGCAAGAGAATTTCAAGATGATACAGAGGAGTTTTTTGCAGCTCTTAAAAAAGGAGAGAAGATTTCACTTCTACTTGCACCTGCATTTAAGGCAAATTATCCAAGAGAGTATGAAAAAGTGCTTGGCGGTCTTAAAAAACTTGGAGTCAATAGAATTATAAGTGTATCGTTTGGTGCAGATATTACAACATGGGGATATCTTAATTACATAGAAAAGAATAATTTCCTCGGTGGCATTTCACAGCCATGTCCTGCAGTTGTAGGATATATCAAGCGTTACATGCCAGAGCTTTTACCAAAACTTTTTCCTGTACAAAGTCCTATGATGTGTGCTGCAATATATGCAAGAAAAGAAATGGGAATAAAAGACAAACTTGCATTTATAAGTCCATGTATTGCAAAAAAGCTTGAAATAGAAGAACCAGAAAATAAAGGATATGTACAATACAATATAACATTTGACCATCTTATGAAATACGTAAGAGAACATAATATATCAGGTGCATTGTGTTCAGATGAAATAGAATATGGTCTTGGTTCACTCTATCCGATGCCAGGCGGACTTAAAGAAAATGTATACTGGTTTTTGGGAGAAAGTGTATTTATAAGACAGATTGAAGGAGAAAAACATATGTATGAATTTCTCCAAAAGAATAAGGACAGAATAGCAAAAAATAAAACACCATATCTTTTTATTGATGCATTAAACTGTGCAGAAGGATGTTTATGTGGTACAGCTACAGAAAATGAAATATCAGAAACAGATGATGCATTATACAATGTATTAAAGATAAGGGAATCAGTTAAGAAAAGTACTATAAATAGTGCATGGTCAAAAAATTTATCACCTAAGAAAAGACTTAAGAAATTTAACCAACAGTTTAGAAAATTAAATCTTAATGATTATTTAAGAACATATACTGATCTTTCTAAAGAAAGTAAGAATGAAATACCTACTGAAAAGGAAAAACAGGCTATATTTGATGAAATGAATAAGAGTACCTACGAGCTTCAGCATATTAACTGTTCATGCTGCGGTTATGACAGCTGCAATGATATGGTAACAGCTATTCATAATGGATTTAACAGAAAAGAGAACTGTATATACTATATTAAAAGTCTGGTTGAAAAAGAGCGTGAGCATGCGCTTGCACTTGCAGAAGAAAATCAAACTGAAAAAGAAATTGTAAAACAGCAGGGTGAAAATGTTATGAATACTGTTGATGATATAAATGAAAGTTTTGTATCACTTCATGAAGCAGTTGATAATATGGCAGAAGGTAATACAAGCAACGCAGATGAAAGTACTCAAATTGCAAAGCAGATGCACAGTATTACAAATTTTTGCAAGGATTTAAATAAATCTATGAAAGAAATTGAAAATATGGTTACAGAGCTTACACACAATAATGAAGAAGTTGTTTCTATTGCATCACAGACCAATCTGCTTGCATTAAATGCCAGTATTGAAGCTGCAAGAGCCGGTGAGGCAGGAAGAGGATTTGCTGTAGTTGCTGATGAGATAAACAATCTTGCGACAAGTTCACGAGATACAGCTTCAAAGAGCAATGAAAGTCAAATAAAAATTATTGATTCTGTATCAAAAATTATTGATGACTCTAATAGTCTTATGCAAGTAGTTTTTAATATTAATGAAAGAGTTGACAGTCTTGCAGCATCTACTGAGCAGATAGCCGCTGCAGCTGATATAATATTGACAACATCAGATGGTGTAAGAAACAGGCTTCAGGAACTTGTGGAATCAAATAAGACTGTGAATTAATAAAATATAGTGATTTAGTAAATAAAAGGATGTTACTTGTAACGAAGCGAAAAGTAACATCCTTTTATTTTTCTTGTGGGAATTTTCAAAAAAGTATTGACAACTAATGAACGTTAGCATATACTAACTATATAGCAGGAGCTATTTGGCTTCTAAAGCCATAACTGCTTAAGTGACTATATTTAAGCTAACTATTAAATAGAAAGGAATGATGTTTATGCCATTGACAATGGTAAATGCTGACGCCCCTGTTGAGATAAAGAGGATTGGCGGCAGGGAGGATACAAGAAAGTTTTTAGAAAATCTTGGTTTTGTAGCTGGAGGTTTTGTAACTGTTATTTCTGAAACAGGTGGAAATCTCATTGTAAATATTAGAGATTCCAGAGTTGCCATTGGAAAAGATATGGCAAATAAAATCATGGTATAGTTAAAAATTGGGTATTACATAGATTAAAAAAAGGAGATGAAGGATAAAAATGAAAACTTTAAGAGAAGCAGTAAGCGGTGATACCGTAAAGGTTGTTAAACTCAATGGTGAAGGACCTGTTAAAAGAAGAATTATGGATATGGGTATCACAAGGGGAGTAGAAATATTTATAAGAAAAGTTGCACCGCTTGGTGATCCTATTGAAGTAGCTGTAAGGGGGTATGAGTTGTCATTACGCAAGGCAGATGCAGAAATGATAGAAGTTGAAATGCAACATTAGAATAATTCTATTATTTTTTTGCTCATAGGTTAGATGTAACTACTAAAAGATAGAAATATAGTATATATAATAGTAATAACTATTTGAAGATAGTAGATATATATATAATATAGTGATAACTATTCAAAGATAGTAAGTATGTATACAATATAGTAATAACTATTTAAAGATAGTAAGTACATGCATAATATAGTAGAAACTATTTAAAGATAGTAAGTATATACATAATATAGTGTTAACTATTTAAAAATAGTAAGTATATACATAATATAGTAATAACTATTTAAAGATAGTAAGTACATACACAATATAGTAATAACTTATACCAGATAGTATCTATA
>CAMWVK010000052.1 GCA_947177675.1 uncultured Mucispirillum sp. | reverse complement strand
AGATACATAATTCTTTAAATGAGGAGTTTATAGATGATTTGCCAAAATGGAATGCATCTATAGATAAACATACACTATCTTTTTAATTTAATGCTCCAGAAGTTTTGTTCGATATTGGTCAAAGTAATGTTAATATTAAATTCCAAAATATATTAAATGATTTTATACCTAGATATTTAGAAGTGCTGTCAAATTATAAAATTAGTATAGATGAAATAAGAATAGAAGGGCATATATCTTTTGAATGGAGATATAAAATAAGAGTAGAACAAGGATTAATAAAAGATAATATTAGCAGCTGGGAAGAAGTATATAAATATAGTGATACAGCATTATATGGTATTATTAATATGCCTGAAAGAAATCAAGCAAGTATCCCTGATTACATAAATATCTAGATAAAACAAAAGTAGAAATGCTGTGGATAAGATATAGAGTTGGTATATCGTTAGAAGCTGAAACTATAAAAGTAAAAGATTATACTATTTTTCTCATAAAGATATTATAGAGAATATAATAAGATTTTTAAATATCTTTAAGGAATGGTAATAAGAGTAAAAATATATAAATTTTCAAAAAAATTATACAAAAATAATTATTTTCTCTTTCTATTTTTGTAAAAATTATTTATAAATATTAATTCATATACATTTATGGAGTATATTATTCAAAAATGCAGTTTTTTAACTTAGAGTGTAAAGACAGTGAAACAAGTGCAAGGGCAGGCAGAATTAAAACTTCCCATGGGGAGATAGAAACCCCTGTATTTATGCCTGTTGGCACAGTTGGCTCAGTAAAAGCATTATCCCCTGAAGATTTAAATAATGCAGGAGCTCAAATAATTTTAGGTAATACATATCATTTATATCTGCGTCCTGGAACAGCAGTATTAAAACATTTTGGCGGTCTTGCTGCCTTTTCTTCCTGGAATAAGCCAACATTAACAGACAGTGGCGGCTTTCAGGTATTTTCTCTTGCAGAGCTTAATAAAATAACAGAAGACGGCGTCAGCTTTAAGTCGCACCTTGATGGTTCATCACTATATTTAAATCCTGAAAAATCTATTGAAATACAGGAAGCAATTGGCAGTGATATTATAATGTCATTTGATGAATGTATACCATATCCTGCTGCACATGAATATGTTAAAAATTCAGTGGACAGAACAGCAAGATGGGCTTATCGTGGAAAGGCTGCTAAAAAACGAGATGATCAGGCATTATTTGGTATTGTGCAGGGCGGGATATATGAAGATATGCGTAAACTATCAGCAGAGCAGCTTACAGCTATTGGATTTGACGGATACTCTATTGGCGGATTAAGTGTTGGTGAAGAAATATCTAAAATGTATGAAATATGCGGATATACTGCATCACTTCTGCCACAGGATAAACCACGCTATCTTATGGGTGTTGGCACACCTGAAGATATACTTACATGTATTGGTTTAGGAATAGATATGTTTGACTGTGTTATGCCTACAAGAAATGCTAGAAATGGCACACTTTTTACAAGCAATGGCAAGTTTTCTATAAAAAGGGCAGATTTAGCATTCAGTGATGAAAAAGTAGATGAAAACTGTAACTGCTATACATGCAGTAACTTTTCCCGCGGTTATTTAAGGCATTTATATAAAGCTGGTGAGATACTTGCACTCAGGCTTAACAGCATACATAATATTTCTTTTTATCTTTCTATTGTAAAAAACAGTAGAAATGCTATAAAAGAAGGTAACTTTAAATCATTTCAGCAGGAAATGCTTTACAGGCTAAAAAATAATAATTAAATATTTTATAATACTTGGAGGTATTAATATGTTTTTTGAAACTGCAGCTTATGCACAAACAGCAGCAGGTGCTGCACCACAAACAGCCATGGGCGGTTTAATGAGTTTTATGCCTATTATATTAATGGTTGTTATTTTTTATTTCTTACTTATCCGTCCACAGCAAAAAAGACAGAAACAGCATGCTGCTATGATTGACGCATTAAAAGCAGGGGATACTGTTCTTACTAATGCTGGAATGATTGGCACAATCCATTCTATTGACGGCAATATTATGGTAGTTGATTTAGGCAGCACAAAAGTTCGTATGTTTAAAACAGCTATTGCTGATAAAGTTGACCCTGCAACATATAATACAGTTACAGATACTGCTGTTAAGGAGAATAAATAAATTATGGGGCTTACTTCTCGCTGGGTATTAATTGTTATTGTTCTTGTCTGGGCAGTTTATGCAATAAACCCAATATCTGAAAAAATTAATTTAGGTCTTGACCTGCAGGGTGGTATGCACATTGTTTTAGAAGTGGATACTGATAAAGCCATTGAAGGAAAGATTGATAATGCTGCCGCACAAATCCGTAAAGATTTAGAAAGCGAGCAGTTAAAATATATGTTTGTTAGAAAACAGAATGTTTTTAATGTGGCAGTTGGTTTATCTGATGCAGCAGACAGGCAAAAAGTCGTTGATGTAATAGAAAAAAACTACCCTTATCTTACACAGGTTGGTTTAGATGATAATGAAAAATCAATACTTTTTGGAATAAAAAATACAGATGAAAACCGCTGGAGAGTGGATGCTGTTGACCAGTCTATTGAGATATTAAGAAACAGGATAGATGAATTTGGCGTTGCTGAACCTTTAATACAAAAACAGGGCAGCAATAAAATCGTTGTTCAGCTTCCTGGTTTAGAAGACCCAGATGAAGCACTTAATTTAATTGGTAAAACAGCAGTTCTTTCATTTCACCTTGTGGATGAAAATGTTACTGCAGAAGCAATTAAAGCAGGTCTGCAGGCACAACCTATTGATGTGGAACTTCTTCCTTATAAAATGACTGACCCAGTTACTGGTGAAACTCTGCCTTCAACTGTTACTATGGCAGTTAAAAGGGAGCCAGTATTAACAGGCAGCTACTTAATGGATGCAGAAGTTATGGTATCTCCACAGGATAACAGGCCTTATGTTGCTATTAAGTTTGACCCAGCAGGTGCTAAAATATTTGAAGAGATAACTAAAAATAACCTGCAGAGAAATCTTGCTATCGTGCTTGATGGAACAATTTATTCTGCACCAACAATACAGAGTGTTATTTCTGGCGGTGATGCAAGTATTTCTGGTAACTTTACTTTCAAAGAAGCAAATAACTTAGCTATAGTTTTAAAAGCTGGCTCACTTCCTGCTCCTGTTACTGTTGCAGAAAACAGAACAGTTGGAGCATCTCTTGGTGATGACTCTATTAAAAACGGTATAACTGCAAGTATTATTGGTTTTGTATTAATTGTGCTTTTTATCGGCATATATTATCGTTTAAGTGGTATGGCTGCAAATATTGCTCTTATATTAAACCTTTTACTAATTTTAGCTGTTCTTGCTCAATTTAAAGCTACACTGACACTTCCAGGTATTGCAGGTATCATGCTTACTCTTGGTATGGCTGTTGATGCAAATGTTCTTATATTTGAGCGTGTCAGAGAAGAATTAAGAAAGGGCAGGACTGTTATTAATGCAATAGATATAGGCTATTCTAAAGCATTAACTGCAATTATTGACTCTAACTTAACATCATTAATTGCAGCAGTTGTATTATTCCAGTTTGGAACAGGTCCTATTAAAGGCTTTGCAATTACACTAAGTGTTGGTCTTATAGCTTCTATGTTTACTGCAATATTTGTAACAAGAACTATATTTATGTCATTTATGTATAAACGCACTATAAAGCATTTAAGTATATAGGGAGAGACATGGTATGTTTGAAATAATTAAAGCTGGAACAAAGATAGATTTTATTGGTAAATCTAAAATATATTTTACAGTCTCTATTATACTCTGCATTATAGGATTTAGTTTGATTTTTGGCAAAGGTTTCAACTATGGTGTAGATTTTTCAGGTGGAACAAGTGTGCAGGTAACATTTGAAAACCCAGTTGATATTGATAAAATGAGAACTACACTAAGTCAGGATATTGGTGCAAATGTAAGCATACAAACGATAGGCTCAGACAGCTCATTCAGAATTAAAGTTGACCAGGGAGCAGGTGGGGAAGATTTGAAAAAAATATCTGATACTATCAGCAATTCTCTGGAAACAAAATTCTCTGAAGGTGGCAAAGTTGTAATAGACAGTGTTGAACAGGTTGGACCGCAGGTTGGCAAAGACTTAAAAAAACAGGCTCTTTTAGCAGTGCTTTATGCTGTTATTGGTATATTAATATATGTTGCTATAAGGTTTGAATTAATGTCTGCAACAAGCTCTATTATAGCATTAATACATGACATTATACTTACACTTGGTGTTATTATTGCAGTTAATATTACTTTTGATTTAACAGTTTTAGCAGCTCTTTTAACAGTGGTTGGTTACTCATTAAATGATAAAATCGTTATTTTTGACAGAATCAGAGAAAGAGCAAGAATGGACGAGCATAAAACTCTAATGGAGAGTATGAATATCAGTATTAATGAAACACTTTCAAGAACAATATTAACATCTACTTCCACATTACTTGCAGTAATAAGTTTAGCAGTTTTTGGCGGTGAAGTTATTAAAGGATTTGCTCTTGTTATGATAGCAGGTATTATAATAGGTACTTATTCATCAATAGGTATTGCAAGCTCACTTGTGTATAATATTAAAATGCTGAAAGGTAAAAAAACAGTTAAATAAATGTATAAAGCCTGCTTTTTAAGCAGGCTTTATACTATCAAAAAAAATTTTTCATCAGTTAAATCAAGAAATAATATTCTTAAAAAGTATAAGGAACAAATATACTAATAACAGACTCACATACTCCATTTTTCAGCACCTGCATTATGTGAAAAATAAAAAAATTTGCATAAAATATGCTGCTTAAAAAATAAGCAGTATAGTAAAAAGCTTGCTAAATCAGAAAAAATAATATTTATCAATAGAAGTTATCCACAGCCTAACCACAATTTAATTTTTAAAAAAGTACTTGACAACGGTTTTGCCTTATATATCAATACTTTTTCATAAATTATTGATATATAAAGATAAAATAATATATTCTTGAATTATCAATAGTTTTAAGGCTTAACACATCAGAAAGTTATCCACAGGTTATCCACAAAATCATTAGATGAAATGTAACAGCAATTCATTAGATTTCATTTATAAGTAATTAATAATAAATATAAAAGAATAAAATTTTTTTCTTATTTTTTATTGCATTTTACCGAAAATAATATATTATAAGTGTATATGGTAAAGATTAGAGAATACAAAAGCAGAAAAGCTGCAGATACTGCATTATCATATTTAATGTCAAAAGGAATACCTGCAGTAATCAAAGGATATGTTGTTGTGCCAAAAGCTTTAGAGCATTTAAAAGACGGCATAGTAGAATTAACTGTGCCAGAACATTTATGCGGTAAAGCTAGAGAATATTTATCTGAATATGAAAGCAGAATAGAAAATGACAGCAAAAAATAATCGGAGGTTATATGAGTAAAAAGATATTATTAGTTGTAACAGTAATTCTTATCTCAATGATACTTTCCTGCTCCAGCACATCAGTTGGTAAAAGCAAGTTTTCTCCTTATTATTTTTATACAAATACTAATAAATATTTATTTGAAATCAGTCGTTATGAATTAAGCAAGTTAATTACATTTGACAAGCTTACATATAAAGGCTCATATATAGATGATAGAGCAATGACTAAGGAAGACTTAGAAAATATAAAAGATAATAGAAATGTAAGTGCTATACCATCTCTTGTAGCACCTCAGGTGGGATTTACTACAGAAAGCCTTAATATGCGTCTTTATCCTACAAATCATACAATACACAGAGGCAATAATAAATTTGATTCTAACCAATATACAAGAATAAGTGCATTTGCACCTGTATTTGTGCTGCATAAGTCAAAAGACAGTGAATTTTACTATATTATGACAGAATTTATGCGAGGCTGGGTGCCTGCTGCAAAAATAAAAATATATTCTCAAGTTGCTTTTTCAGGTATTCAGCAGATGCCATTTGTAAGAGTGATTAAAGATAATATTACAATAGGAAGTGTAAAATATGGCATAGGTGATAAAGTGCCGCTTCTTTCTCAAGATAATGATAATGCAGTCCTGCTGACTCCTGAAGGCAGCTATACCACAGTATTAAAAGACGGCTCATTTGTTATTGGCAATGCTGTATATGATGAAACATTAATGAAAGCAATGGCAGAAAGCCTGTTAGATAACCCATACGACTGGGGCGGCAAAGAAGGTTTTAGAGACTGTTCTGCTTATGTCCGTGATTTATGGCGTGTATTTGGTGCAGATATTCCAAGAAGTTCAGGTTTACAGAAACTTGTTGGTAAAAAATTAATTGATAAACCAAAAAGTGAAGAAGAGTTTTATGCAGTTCTTCGCAATGCTAAACCATATAGAACATTAATATTTTTTAAGGGTCATGTAATCATGTATGGCGGTATGGAAAATGGAGACTATATTATTTACCATGCAGTAAACAGCCTTGTGAATGATAAGGGTAAAAAAATACAGATTGCAAAAGTAGCAAAAAATAAGCTTAAAGAAGAACAGTTTGTAAATATATGGAAAAGGGTAATAAGAGTATCAGAAATATCATCTCTTATATCCCCAGAGCTGCCAAAAGAGCCTGAAATAATTGAGATAACAAATATTATGAATAAAATCTCAAAAATAGGCTCTTATGAAAAGGAAATTGCAGAGCGTAATTACACTGTAACAAAACAAAACTAATAAATAGTATGCAGGCTGAAATTATGCTGTTGTGTAATATGTATCAGAGTTATAATATTCAGCCTTTATTTTATTTTCACAGATTAAATAATCTATACTTTTTTTTATTTCACTTTCACTTTTTCCAAAAACACCGCTCATATCAAGCAAAGTGCATGGCCGCATTTTAAGAAGTGCTGGTATTAAATCAAGTAAGTTAAGAGAAGCTGATGATTTATACACACTTGAAAAACCGCCTGTAACTTCTGCAGGAATATTATGTTTTATAAATATTTTTGTAATATCTAATAAAAATTCATCACTTACTGGGCGGGCTGTGCTGTGTGCAGGCGGTCTGTGGACTGTGCCAAGCTGCACTTTACTGCATTTAATATTTTCTAATACTTTTATTAGATGATTAATATGTTCTCTGCTGTCATTAATATCTTTGCAGAAAAGTATTTCTATAAAAAATTTGCCCTTATATTCTTTAGAAAATTTTTCAAGCCCAGCAATAATATCCGCGATATAAATAGAGTCTTCTGGCAGATTAACTGCTTTAAATATGTTTTCTGTAACAGCATCCAGACTTGGCACAACTATATCAAACTTTAAAAGGCTCTCATAAACTTCTTTTATATGTATAGTTGTAGTATTGGTAAGTATTGCACAAGGCTTATTAGTAAATTCTTTAATACCTGTAATAATTTTACCAAGTTCAGAATTAAGTGTAGGCTCTCCCGCTCCTGTTACTGTTACTATGTCACATAAACCATCAAATTTATCAAAATTTTCTCTAAATTCCTTTAATATATCATCAGCTTTATAATAGGGCTTTCTCTGCATAGTAGTAGTTTTTGTTCTGCCTGCTTCGCAGTAAAGGCAGTCAAGAGAGCATATTTTTGCAGGCACTATATTTATGCCTAATGATCTGCCAAGCCTTCGTGATGGAGCAGGACCAAATAAATATTTTAATTCACTCATATATCACCTTAACTATATATAATATATAAAAGAATAAATTTATCAATAAATTATATATAATAATTATGTATAAAATTATATATTTTATTTAAAAATTTTTGCAAATAAGTTAGAAAAATCACATTTCATCTATATATAATTTTGTAGAAAATATGTAAGAAGTATAACTATGTATTGAAATCCAGCAGCAGGGTACTAGGGGCGTCGAAGTATTTGGGGCGGG
>CAMWVK010000051.1 GCA_947177675.1 uncultured Mucispirillum sp. | reverse complement strand
TGCGAAATGTGGCAGGAGAACTTTTTGCAGCTGCTGTATCTGTAAAATGGGCAGTGGAAAACGGATATAAAAGCATAACACTGCATCATGACTATTCAGGAATAGCACACTGGGCAAAAGGCGAATGGAAAACAAATCAGACAGGCACAATCAATTATAAAAAATTTATTGATGACATATCTAAAAAAATAAATATTTCTTTTGTAAAAGTCAAAGGACATTCTGGAGATACATATAACGATATGGCAGATAAACTTGCAAAGGAAGCATTACAGATATAGAAATAAGGATTATTGTTTTATGTTTTTCAGCAACAATACATCATAGATAATTATAATTTTCTATCCCCCATTACTTTCATCTGTTTATTTAAAAGCCGTCTGTAGACAATGTACAGATGGTTTTTATAGTCAGGGTTATTCCCCAACTCCACCGTTTTTGTAAAAATGTAACACTGCCAGTCTAATATTAATAAACAATTAAACAAACGAAAAAACCGTAAATAAACTTGAAAAAACGGTGTAATACCGTTTTT
Source organism: uncultured Mucispirillum sp. (assembly GCA_947177675.1). GTDB lineage: Bacteria > Chrysiogenota > Deferribacteres > Deferribacterales > Mucispirillaceae > Mucispirillum. The sequence continues at coordinate 7,415 of CAMWVK010000051.1, read as the reverse complement.
AAAAAACACAATAAACGGTTTCTTTCTGTGGAGTATTATCAATGGCAGAAGATATTTTGATTAAGCAGCGAAGCAGAGATATTGTATCAAGATTTAAGCGTGTTATTGAGCGTAATTCATTAAGATACAAAATCTTAACACGAGAAACTATTGAGCAGGCAATGATTGATGCATTAAATAGTGCATTACCAAAAATTTTAGGTGATGAGCAACAGTCATTTTTTGCATATTTTGATAATACTGGAGAAATTAAGATAGAGGTTACCCGTCTTAATATCTTTAATGATAACAGATATTATTTTTTTAATCTTAATTTATTAGGAGAAAAGAATGTCAGGCAAATACTTGAAGAGTTTCAACAGTTTTTAGACTATGCAGAAAATATGGCTATGTATAATAAGCTTAAACCATTAAAAAACGGCTTAATTTATGGTCAAGTAGTTAGATATGTTGATAATACTGCAACAGTAGAATTTTATACAGATGATGGTGAAATTGTATATGGGTTCTGTCCTATGCGTCATTTAATAGAAAAAGACAGAAATTATAATACATTGAGAGAGCATGATACTATGCTGTTTTATGTAAGAAATATTATTTTACATAACAACAGCCGATTAGATATACAATTAAGTAATCGCAGCAAAAGAATACCTGAATTATTATTAAAAAGGTATCTTCAAGAGTATGGTTATGAAATAGATAAATATCAAATGAAATGTGTTTATAGAATACCTGGTCAATTTAGTAAAATTGTAGTGTTAAATAGAATTGACAGTGATGTGGTTAATGCATGCAGAACAGAGCTTGATGGAGAAACACTTCGCATTATTGCAATAGATAATAAATCTGATATAGCTAAATTTAAGCGAAATTTATTATCATTTGATGATTTAGTAAACAATTATGATACAGTTAAAAAAAGTCAGAATAAAAAGCATTCTCAAAAGAATTCAACAGCAAAGCATACAATCAATACAGAAATACCTAATGTTCTAAAAAAATTTATGGGAGTGTAATATATGAGTAATAATTTTTTAAAAGCATTAGAAACATCTATACCAAAAGAGCTCCAGTATTTATTTGCAAAAGGTAATAATATTGATTTATTTAAAAAAGAAATAAAAGATGAAATATATTTTGGTGAAGGATATTCTTATAGTTCACATAAGAAAGGAATAAGATTAGTTGTTCCAGATGCAAACAGAAGTGGTCATTTCTGGTGCTTTGGAACAACTCGTGTTGGTAAAACCAGACTGCTTGAAAATATGGTAGAAGATGATATACGCAAAGGATACGATGTAATCATATTAGACCCTAAAAATGATGTAGAGTTATTTAGTAAAGTTGTTCAAATAGCATTTGAGACAGGCAGGCAGAACGATTTAATGCTGCTTAATCCTGTATTTCCAGAATTAAGTGTAAAAATTAATCCATTAAGATACTATTCTATGCAGGAAGAGTTAGTTGCTCATGTAATGGCAGCTATTCCAGATGGTAAAGAACCATTTTTTAAAAATGTAGGGTATGAAACAACTATCAATGCTATTCAGGGTATATTTAGAATTGCTGAGTTAAATAACGAAAATAAAGCATTAACTTTTAATGATTTAAAAGAAGTAACAAATAAAATAAGTTTGGATAACCTTTATGGAGCATTAAGTGCTTATAACGATACTGTTACACAGGAAATATCTAATAATTTAAAGAAAGTAACAGAATCTGAAAAAGATTATTTCAGTAAAATATCATCATCTTTACGAGTTGCATTAATGGAATTAACCGTTGGCAATACAGGTAGTGTATTAGGTAAAGTTGAAGATAATGAACTAATTAAGCGGCTAGAAGAAAATACATATAACAATGTTGGTCGTTATCATTCAGATAGAAAAGGAGTAATATTTGTTGCACAAATGGGAAGTTTGCTAACACAAAGAGCAGCATTAACCGTAGGTAAGGTGCTGGTATCATCACTTGCCACTTTAGCTGGCAGAGTATTTGCCAGTGGTAAGAAATTAAGTGTTCCGCTATGTGTATATATAGATGAGGCACAGAGCATGTTATATGGCGGTATAGATGATGTATTTGCAAAAGCAGGTGGTGCTGGCTTATGGTTACACTGTTTTTCTCAGAGTGTTAATCAGATTTATAGTGCTATGCCTAGTAAAGATGCTGCAAAAGCTATCATGGATAACACTAATACAAAACTGTTTATGAGAGCACCAGATGCAGAGACTGCTGAATCTGTTGCGAAATTTTTTGGTGAAAAACGAACATTTTCACCAGTATTATCTACAAACTCTGGAGGTATGACTATAAAAGAAAATATAGATAATTTGATTACACCACAGCATATTTTAAAATTAAAACCGAGAGAATTTTTTATGACTACCTATTCAGGAATGTATAGAGGAATGGTCAGGGCTGTAAGTGAACACTTATTAGAAATAGATTATCCAGAAGCAAGGAGTAATTAATATGAGTTTCTTTTCTACAATCATATCTATTTCTTTTTTAGCAGGTATCTATGGTATTATTCCAGAAGATTACTACAGGGCTGCTGCATTTTGTTCTGCTGGAATTATTATTCCATATATTAGTATAAAATTACTGTCCATCTTTAAATTTAATAAAATGGCAGATTTAGGCTGCTGGCTGATGCTTTATTTAGGATTATGTGTGTATAGTTATACAACATCATATATGGAAATATTATTATTTTCTTTAGGTGCATGTTTCAATATTTTTATACAGTTGGTAACTGGTGGTAAAGTTGTGTTGTTTTATCCATTTAAAGAGCAGAAATACAGAACTGTATTAACCCCATTTATATCACTAGCATTATTTTTACTATCTGCCTTATTTTTATGCTTAGTATATATTAATGTATTAACATTGAAACTAACTTTACTATTAGGAATATTATTATATATTCTTACAGCATTAAATATGGATTTCTTTAAACGATTAAGTGATGTTATTCACTATACTTTTAAAATAGATATTGAAGATTTAAAAAAGACACACAGAGAAAATACAATAAAAGTTTTATTAAAGGAGATAAGCCCACTATGGACACGAAACAAAGCTGTTATATCACTTCAATCTTTGGCCAATGGGACATGGCTTGCAAATGAACCGAAAAAAGAAATTGTTGTATGGGAGTTTTCCAATGATGAAATAAGATACTTTTGGGACAATGAACTAATTAAGCCTAGGTATAGAGAAGAATTTAAAAATGCAGCTGGTGAAATATTAAATTTTTTAGATAATTATGGCAACTGCCCTTCTGTAGTAAAGGAACAAAGTAAAAGTTATGGGAAATATGGCTACTCTGATGAAAAGACAACATTTGATATATTATACAATCAAACATTAATCAATCATACATTAAGTATATGCAGATTAATATTGAAAGATATAAAAACCTTTCAAGGTATTAATTTAGAAAAAATGTTATTGACAGCACTAGGTCACGATATAGGCAAAGCTGCAAGTTTTAGCAATATTGATGGTTATAAAACAGGCGACCACCCAAATACATCAATAATGTTAATAGAAACTAGGTTTAACTATTTTGAAAAACTAACTTATGCAGATGAAGTAATGAAAATGATAAAAAATCACCATGCTGCACCAAGTGCATCTACCCCGCTTTTGCAAGAGTTTAAGGAATATGATTCAAAAGCACGCAGGGAGTATTTAAAGGAATACTTTAAACACAAAGATGTCAAAGAAACAGAAAAACAACCAACCGAAGATGTTTCATCTAAACCTATTATCAGTAATAGTGATAGAACTGAAAAGTTTTCTAATAAAACAGAGAATAATAATATTCCTGTTTCAAATCAGCCTGCATCAGCAGCAAATTCTAATACTTTAGAGCAAGTAGAAAATAATACAGGATTTATACCAAGTTTTGCTGTATCTACAAACGACACAGTAAATTATAATAATGCATTCAACAATAACGATGATAATATAATTGATACCAATAAAAACTTAGAAAATAAGCAGAATACAATTAATACAGATACTGCTAAGCCATTAAAATGCATTTCTTCTAACAATGATACATTATATGCTGATTTAAGTAATGCGGATATCCCTGACAGTTATATTATATCAAGTTTCTTTGATATAAATGAATTTTTAAAAAACATTTCAAAGAGTATTAATATAATTGATAAAACTAAATTTAACTATTTCACAGTAAATGGTGATATGGTTTTATGCTATACAGCAGCAGTTATTTTTGAAGTAAAGAAGGCTGCAAGATTAAAGAAAGTAGCAGATATTACAAATTTAAAAGAAAATGAAATAGGAATGAGTTTTACTGAGTATTGTAGAAAGTTGGGAATATTACATACTGACTGGATACAGGAAGGATATTATCAAGGTAATTTTGCATTAACAGATATTGATGGTAACATTATTAGAACTGGCAGATATATTCCATTAAGAATAGATGCATTTGCAGAATATGGCAGTTATGCAGAATTTGAAGAACGAAAAAAAGGTGTTCTTGAAAATATAGTTAATGCAAAGGTTGCTGCAAAAGAAGAGATGTTTCAAAATCTATCAAATTAAACAAATTCCTATAAATAAGCGAATGCTCACATTGTGTTGGGTAGTTCGCTTTTTGTTCTCTGAAACTACATCAATTATTTATATGATATAATATTAAACCTTTTATATTCAATACTATATAATCCTTATAATATTTTATTGACACTAAACATTTGTTCTACTATATTATAGATATCTAATTTACTTCATAAAGAAGTTCCTGCCATAATGGCAGCTCAAAGAGTTCTACGGAACTACTATCAATTAAACCTACTACTTATAGATAGGTTTCAAATTTTAGACAGTATTATTGTGTTTAAAATATCAAAAATCATAACAGTTCTAACTTTATTTACAACAACAGTGGAAATATACCTTACAGGTGTATTCTGCTTTGATATAGATAGTAAATATAAGGAGGAAATAGTGTTATGGAACACAAGCTAAGAAGCAGGCTTATGAAAAAAGCAGGTCAATTCGTTAAAGAACACCTGCTTTTATTCATTAAAGCTTTTATAACAACATTAGCTTCACTTTCAGCTGGTTATACATTTTATAGTGTATTAAAGCTGTTAGCTGGCTAGTGTGATAAGGCAGGGGGTAGCTTCCCCTGCTCTTAGCTACAATATATGTTAAAAATAGAGAAAAGTCAATTAGTTTCAAGCTGATTGGCTTTTTTTATTATTAAAATAGCAGGATATATCCTGCAAAAAGGAGAAAGAAAATGAATTTAACTAACTTAATAACAACTATTTCAAAAGGAGCGAACAATAACACATTTGCATCAACAGAACAATTAATAGTTATCACAAGTTTGATAATTATAATAAGTATTACTGGTTTTATTTTCCATAAATTTCAGCAGAGAAGTTATGGAAAATAAAAGAAATAAAAGTATAGCTGCTTACATTGATGGCAGTTATACAAAAGATAAAGATTATAGTGGTTATGCTGTAATCTTTGTGAAAAATAACTGCATTTTAGAGAGTATTTCTGGCTGCAGTTATCAGAACATTAAAATGCAGAATGTTACTGCTGAATTAACAGCTGCTATGAAAGCAGTTGAATGGGCAGTAAATAGAAAATATTCTAATATAATAATCTACCATGATTTTATTGGAATATCAAAAATAGTTACTGGTGAATGGGGAGTTAAAACTCCATTTACCAGATTTTATAAAAAATTTATGGAAAAGAAACAGAATGTAATAAATATCTCATTTGAATTTATAAAAAGTCATTCAGGAGATATTTATAATGATATGGCGGATAAACTGGCAAAAGCCTGTGGTTCTGCAATATAAGGAGAAAAAATGAAACCAATTATATTTAAAAATAAAAATGAAATATTAGATTTTGCTAATAATATGCAATATCTGGGTGTAAATTTGCATAATTTGCATAATAAGATTAGTGATACTTTATCAAAATATAATATAATCACATCAGTGAATGATGGTATAGAACAAAATGATATGCCATTTATTCAATACAGTTTTACAGAAAAAAAATTATCTATAAAAAAACATACTGTTAGATTAGTATATAATGGAAAAGATTTCTGTATGTATTGTGGAACGACAGGAGATGATTTCTGTAATTTTATTTCAGAAGAAAATTTATATAATATTGATGGTTATGGTGTGTGCAAACATATTATGACTGCTCTATATGATAATAAAGATAATATAGGGTATATGATAGATGATTTAAAATCTATATATAATGATAAATTTAAAGACAGCAATAAAAATATTGAACCTGAAGAACCTTTTAAACAGCTTAAAAGGTTTGCTTTTAAAATCCCTGTGCTTGTTGAAGGCGATAGAGGTTCGGGTAAAACACATGAGGCTTTTGCTTATGCAAAAAGTATTGGCATTGAACCATCTTTTGTTGGTGGACATGCAGGAATAGAAAGTATTGACTTGCTTGGGTGTTTAGTGCATTATGCTGGTCAACAACAAGAAATAGAAGATACTTCTGTATCTGCTGCTGATTTTTTCAGTGGTAATTATCAGTTGCAAGTATCATCAAATAATAGTAATGGGCTTATTTGGAAAGACGGACCTATTGCTGAGGCATTTAGGAAAGCTCAGGGTGGTGAGAAATCAATTCTTATCATTGATGAGTTATTGAGAATACCCCAAAGAGAATTAAACATCCTTTTAACTGCGTTAAGCCCTGTTGACGGTAAATACCATATCAGGACTGGCAGGATATTAGAGGTAATTAATGGTGTTGCAAAAGAGGAGACACTCTCTTGTGATACAAATAAATTATTCGTATTGGCCACTACGAATGTAGGTGGTCAATATGCTGTAGAAACAATAGACCCAGCATTAGCTGAAAGGTTTATGGTAGTAAGAAAAGATACTGAATATGATAAATTAGTATCTATCCTGAAAGAAAAATGTAAAGAGAAAAATTTTGACGAAACATTTGCTGAAAAAGCAGGAGTATTTTTTAATAGAATGATTTCTGCAAAAGAACAAGGATTAATTGAAGAATGTCCTACTCTCAGAACTCTTTCAAGGGCTTTTGATTTAGCAGATAAAGAAGATGAAATAAATGATTATATCTTTGACCAGCATCTTCTTTGGGTGACCCGTGATGTATATGGAAAACCTGATAAAGAACAAGTAAAAGTTGTTAAACAAATTTTAGAGGACATAATAGAAGATATAAGATATTAAGTATGGTGTCATCACCAAATTGTCCACAGGTCAATTATATAGACCTGCATTTTTATTAATAATTTGTAACGAGATAGTAAAATTGATAAAACAATAAATAAAATAGTTAAATTATTTACCAAAGGCTCACTGGTTTAGTGAGCCTTTTTTATT